>DASZVM010000843.1:0-8751 GCA_035547295.1 Puia sp.
GTCCAGCTCGGGGTCGGACGGTATGCTGCCGATGTTCAGATGCACCATACCCACCCTGTCGCGGATGGCATTCACTGTCTGGTCAAGCACCTGCTGATCACATTCACCCAATTCGGCCTTGGCCTCGGCATAGATCAGCAAGGTCTCGGCATAACGGAATATAGGGTCGGCCTGCATCCCATTGGTAACCCTGTTCCAGTCGGCGGGATCGTTGAGGAACCATTTCGCCAGCCGGTAGCCCGTAGGACACTTATTACCCGATAGCCCCGGCAGATTGGGCAGGGGCGCATTGTTGGAGCCCTGGATGGAGGAAGCTGAAAGCTCATACTGACCGTACTGCGCCACGGTCTGCGCCAGTCTGGGGTCCCTGTTGGCAAATTCATTCCGGATCACACCCCTGTCAGCCGCATTGAACAAAGGGCTGGTGCTGATGGGCTGACCGTCGGTACACAGATATTCATCCATCAGGTTGCGGGTAACCCCAAACTGGTGCCGGAGGTTTTGCGCAAAATAGCGGCTAAAGGCAGCGCCCAGCTGCAGCGATGCAGAATATTCCTTCCATAAAATGACCTCCTTGTTATCACTATAGGTATATTTTGCAAACATTTGGTTATACGGGTCCGCAACGCTGGGATACTTATAGATGGAATAGTTGCCCGTGGCCATCAAGGCGCCGGCGGTGGTGGCAGCCAGCTGTATAAAACGGTCCCCATCGGCAAGACCATGATATTTTCTAAAAGTCCCTTCATGCAATGCTATCCTGGCCTTCAGATGCATGGCGATATCCTTATTGATCCTCCCCGGCAGCTGGCTTTGCTGGATAGCCCGGGTAGGCAGCCATTGGATGGCGAGATCAAGATTGGAGATGATGGAATCCATCACGCCGGCCCGGGGCGTTCTGGGTGCATACAGCTCAGGCGAGTTTGTTTCCAGCGCATGGGTCAGCCAGGGAACGTCACCAAACAGCTTTACCTTTTCGAAATAATCCCATGCCTTGAAAAAATAGATCTCGCCCGCATAAATGTGTCTTATCGAATCGCTGACAGCCGCGTGCTGATAATGGTCCAGGAAGAAATTCAGCGTCCTTATATTATTGAAATTCCAGCCGCCGGAACCGCTGCCTCCGCTGAGATAGGCATTGTATTCGTTGGCAGCAACCTTTGAATACGTCAAGGGCGCCCCATTGTCCGTAATAACGTCGCCATATACCTGCGGTGAGGCGACGCCCCAGGGTTGATAAACGGCATCGGCAAAGTCAGTCCCATAACCCATGATATACAACGGGTATACGGCGTTGTTGTACAGCTGCAGGTCCTGCTCGGTATTCCAGTACGTGGCGCCGCTGATGACATCCAAAGGTTGTTTATCCAAAAAATCCTTTTTACAGCTGGAAATAGCTGCTATACATAAGACCGGTATGATAATTCTTCTCATTGTTGAAATTTTTGGGGTGATTAAAATGTCACCTGTACACTGAACGCCACCGATTTTTGAACGGGATAAGCGGCGGAAAGCACTTCCGGATCGAAATAATCCGGCACTTTTGAATATTGCCATATATTAAAGGCCGAAGCGCTAAAACGCAGCTTTTGCATCCATGCCCTTCTGCTCACTTCCATGGGGACGGTATATCCCAGGGAAATGGTTTTCAGACGCAGGTACGCGGCATTCTGTAAATACCGGGTCTGTGCATAACCCATGGGAGCTACATTGGAGCTGACGGCCCTGTAAGCGGGATATTTAGCACCCGTATTGGCCGGTGTCCAGGAATTCCTGTATACCTCCTGCGTGCCGATGCCGCCGCCGTAGATAGCGCCCCAGAAAAGGTTGTCGGTGATATATACATCCCGTTTTCCGATGCCCTGGAGATAGATGTTCAGATCGAACCCTTTCCACGAAAAATAGCTGTTCAGGCTGAATGCAAACCGGGGAGTGCTGTTCCCGATGACCTTTATATCGCCGTGTTTGGCCAGCGTACCGGAACCCACGCTCAGGGTGTCATTGCCGTCCAGGTCTTTATAGGAGACGTCACCGGGGTAGATCTTGCCTGAATTGACGTTCTTATAATAGGGAGAAGCATTGATGCCTTGCTGGTCCTGAAATATACCGGCGGTGACGAAGCCCCAGATCTCACCGGAAGTCATTCCGGTATACAGGTTGCTTAGCAGCAGGTTGGGATTCCCATTGAACTTCGTGACCCTTGTCTTATAGTCCGAAAGATTGAACGTAAGGTCATAGCTCAGCCCGCCGCTGGTCTTATCTCTCCAGTTCAGCTGCAATTCAAATCCCTTTGTATCCAGGGTCCCGGAGTTCTTATCCGGCACGGCCGTTCCCAGGGTGGCGGGAAGCTTGTCCCCTGCGACCAGGATATCCTTTGTATTCCTGTCGTACCAGGAAAAGGCGATACTCAGCTTTTTGATGATCTCCATGTCAAAACCCAGGTCCAGCGTGCTGGCGGTCTCCCAGGTGAGATCGGGAGATACCAGTCCCGGCGGTGTGATACCCGGCGGTCTCACGCCATTGAACAGCTGGCTCACCTGCGCAACGGTGCCGTACTGCGGGATATAGGTATAGTAGTTGTTGACATTCTGGTTACCCAGGCTGGCATAGCTGCCCCGTAATTTCAGGTCGGTAACGATATGGTCGATGCCTTTGAAAAAATTCTCCTCCGATACACGCCAGCCGGCGGAAACGCCCGGGAAGAACCCTGAACGGGAGCCGGGGGCGAACCTGGACGTCATATCCAGACGGCCGTTGGAACCCAGCAGGTATTTACCCTTGTAGTCATACGTGAACCTGTAAAACGAACCTCTCGTCGCCCAATGGTATTCCCCATCCGCGGGTATCTGCTGCCCGGAGGTCAACGTTATGACAGGGGCGCTTGCGGATATCAGCGAGTTGCCCGTGGCATTCAGGTCCTGGTATTGTTCCGTCTCCTGGTTAAAACCGACCAATCCGTACAAATGGTGGTTGCCCAGGGGCAGCGTGTAATCCGTATAGGCATTGATGGTATAATGATAGAGTGAGCCGGCATCTTTATACACCGAGCTGGGATCCGTATACACGGTGGTCAGCTGCGTGGGGTCCCAGGTAGTTTCCACCCGTTTCAGCAAAGGGATCACCTTTTTATTCCTGTAGGTCTCGTACCTGTACGATATATCGCCTTTGATATTCCAGTTCTTCACCAGCTTGAGGGTAGGTGATGCGGTCAGCATCAATATGGAATTGTCGTCCACGTTGCTGGACCCATAGGCCATAAAGGAAACGATGTTATCCGTATAATTATTCGGGATAGGCGCACTCGCCGGCGTCTTGATGGGCATGAAGACATTCCTTCCCGGCTCCTGTGAGAACGCTCTCCACCAACCTCCTTTACCGTCGGGGTTCACCGGCCTGGAATACGTGTTCCTGCTGTAATTGGACTTGAAGTCCACATTGAACCAGCTGGTCACCGTGGAAGAAGTGTTCAGCATGAAATTGTACCGGTCATACCTGTCCGTGTTCAGCTTGTACATGCCGTTCTGCCCCAGGTAACCCAGGGATGCATAGTACGAATTCTTAGCAGAGCCGCCCGACAGGGCAATGTTGTGCTTTTGCGAAAATGCTGAACTGCTGACAGCCGCCTTGTAGGGGTTTACATTGGCATCCCAGATGATCTGTGAATAGGGATTGGCCGGGTTGCTCAGATAATACGGGTTGTGATGGGTAGGGTCGCTTGCATAATTTTTTATGCTGTCCAGCAAGGTGAGGGCATCCGTGGGCGCGGATTGACCCGTGATGCCATAGGCATCCACGACGGCCTGCTGTATCTGTGTCGATTTGAGCAGGTCGGGTATGGCCGTGGGGCTGTTCCATTGGAACATGTTGGAGTAGACCACGTTGGACCTGTCCGTTTTGCGGCCCTTTTTTGTCGTTACCAGCAAAACGCCAAAAGCGGCTTTGGCGCCATAAATAGCGGAGGAAGCAGCGTCCCGTAATACGGAAACGCTTTCTATGTCCTCAGGGTTCAACAAATTGATGCTCATTTCAACACCATCCACCAGGGTATAGGGGCTGTTATTCGAGAACTTAAACTTGCCCAACCCGGTAGTCGCGTCCTTGTCATTGTTGTCCCTGTAAAAGGAGGAGCCGCCCCGGATATTCAGCGAAGGTGCCGTGTTGGGTGCGCCATCCGCTACAGTCACGTTGAGGTTGGGGGCCAGGCCCTGCAAAGCCTGACCGATATTATTGACGGGACGGTTCTCCAGCTGTCTGGCCGTCACCTGCGAAATAGAGCCCGTAACATCACGCTTCCGCTGGGAACCATATCCAACTACTACCAGGTCATCCAGGTGTTGCGGCGCAGCTTTCAGCGTGATCACAAGATCCGATTGCCCGGTGAATTTCACCTGCCTGGTGTCGAAGCCTACAAAGCTGATGATGATGATATCGTTCTTTTCAACATTGATGGTAAATTTCCCTTCTCCATTGGTGACCGCTCCTCCCGGCTTGCCCTTGATGGAGATCGTGGCCCCGCTGATAGGGCGGCCCGTGGAATCCACGACAGAACCTGTTATGCTGACAGGCGGCGGTGCAAGAGCTGCGGGCGCGCCAGGCGCCGTCGGGGGCTGCGGCTCCTTTTTTGAAATGACGATGGTGTTCCCTTCGATCTCGTACCGCAGAGGCAGTCCGTCCAGCAGGGACTGGATAGCCGTTTTGAATTCTACTTTTACAAGATCGACGCTGACGGGCCTGATCTTTTCGATGTCTTCCTTTCGATAGAAGAACACGTAACCCGTCTGCTGTTCGATGATGGAAAATACTTTCTCGATCCGAACAGACCTTGCAGTATAGGTCACTGTCTGTGATCTTGTTTTTGCGCTCACGCCGAGGGCAGCTGAGAGGAGCAGCAATGCCGTTAGCCTCATAACCAACAGTGTTTTGGAATTAAGCAGCCAGGTCGTCTTTTTTGAGAAAAAGAGTCCCTGTTTGCAAAAGGATGAAAATTGCATACTTTTACAGTGTTTAGGTTTTACAAAAGTGATCCACGCTTTAATGGCCTGAACAAAGCCGGGTCAGACGCCAATCTTACGCCCGGCTATTATTTTTCGGCCAGTATCGTTATTTTATTTTGCTCTATCGTATAGTTTACTCTCGCAACTGTCAATAGTTTTAACACCTGTGCCAGGGTCAGTGCCCTTCCTATCTTCCCATTGAATCTGCCCGCGGGAACGGGTCCTGCAAACACTACATCCACATTATACCACCGGGAAAGCTGGCGCATCACCGTCGAAAGGTCCGCATCCGCAAATGAGAAATAATTATTTTTCCAGGCGATCACGCCGGCAATGTCCACATCCTGCAAGACCTTCACCACGGGATCACCGGGTCCGGCATAGGCCTGCTCTCCCGGCGCCAGTACTTTCGCCCCATTCCCAAGGGATACTCTTACTTTTCCATCCACCAGCGTAGTGCGGAAAGATCCCTCGTCCTCATAGGCATTCACATTAAAGCTGGTGCCCAATACCTCCACCTTTTCACCATCTGCCAGCTGGACCCTGAAGGGCATGGAGGCATTGGCGGCTATTTCGAAATAGGCTTCGCCCCTGATCTTTACCAGTCTTTCCTTTCCTGAAAAAGCTACGGGATAAGTTATGCTGCTGGCCGCATTCAGCCACACTTTGCTGCCGTCGGGCAATACCATCTGGAACTGTCGTCCTCTGGGAGTGGACATGGTATTGTACAGCACCACGCCGGGGTCATTGCCGGCCGCCTTTCCATAAATGAGCTTCCCATCCTTCAATGCCACCGGGGCGTTGGCCTGGGTGGTGATCACGCCGTTGCCCAGGCTGTCCAGCACCATCTTTGATCCATCGGATAAAGTGAGGATAGCGCCTGATTTGCCCGGAAGGACGTCCTTTGTTTTTGCGATGGGCCCCAATGGAAGTTGAGCGCCCTTATTCTTATTGACAATGAGATATACCGACCCCAGCAAAACCAGGACTGCTGCTGCAGCCGCCCACCACCAGCGGACCGTGCCGGAATGCATGCGTCTAACCATTTCCTCACCCGGAATTGAGCTCCCCACCTCTTTCTCCATATGCTCTTGCAGTAAGTCCTGTAAAACCTCTTCGTCCCCCTTGAGGACAATCTCCCTCAACTCATTGAACTCCAATTCCGTGAGCTGTTTGTTGTAATACAGGTGAATGAGCTGGGTGATCCGTTCCTTATCCATTGGGAGGTTGTTGATACCATCCTATGAAGCAGGATCCGGGATCCACTACTATCGCAGATCGGATTATTTTGAAAAAAAGCTAAAAATAACCACCAGGAAGAGGTGTCCCCGGTATCCTATCTGGGCAAGACGGGCCCTGATCTGTCTGAGTGCAGCGGTCAGACTATTGTGGACAGTACTTTGCGATATATTGAGTATTTCCGCTATCTCGGGAGGCTTATACCCGCCTTCGCGGCTGAGCCGGTATATTTTTTTACGCTGCTCCGGCATCCGTTCCACTATTTCCCTCACTTCCTGCTCAAGCTCCCCTGTCTCGAGCCCATTAAACGCTTCCTCTGCCGGCATAGCTGGTTTCCCGGCGGATGCAAACCGGGTTATCTTTCTGGCGGCCAGCATTTCCCGTCTCAGCAACGAAAGGTTTTCCCTGGTGGCGATCTTATACACCCAGGCCTGAAAATTCTCCACTTCCGGCAGCTTGTCCCGGTGCATCCACACCCGCATAAACGTCCCCTGCAAGATCTCCTGTGCGTGCAATGGGTTACCGGTGAATTTCGAAAAATAAGGGAACAGCTGATTATAATAATGACGATAGAGCAAAGCAAAGGAACGTTCGTTCCCTTGTGCTACTTCAACAAGCAGTTGCCGTTGGTTGAATATGTGGCCTTTTTCCGACAAAGCAGTAATCTGTAGCAAACATATTATAATAATCCCAAATTAAAATGAATTAATCTCTTCCTTTAAGCGGGAATCGGTAACTTTAGTACACAATCTGACAAAATGCGTTTACTACTGACGATACTTGTATCGGCGACTCTTTTGGTCACAAACGCACAGTCGCATTTACCTATCACTTCTCCTGCGTATGGATATGGCTATGGGTTTACACCATGGTCTCCATTTATGACCAGCCCTGTCTTTTTTGATGTCAACCCAAATAAAAAATGGCAGCTGAAGCCATATGCCGGCGTCTCGGCAGGATATATTTTCCTGAATGGAGGGGCATCTTATTTATCTGCCCCGATGGGAGTGGCCCTGTTGCACCCGCTGAATAAAAATGTAACCGCCTTCTCGGCTGTTTCCGTGGCGCCGACTGTTTTCAGTCTCAATAATTTCTACCCATCACCCGGGATAAATCCATCTTACAACCTTGGTTTGAACAGCAGGATAGAAGGCGGTCTCATCTACACGAATGACGCAAAGACCTTCTCCATCTCGGGCAGGCTAAGCGTAGACAGAGGCAGCTATCCTGCCTATCCGTACTATCCCGCGAATACCAAAAGACAATAGGCTGATCTGCACTTTCCCTTGATTGTTAATGGTCGATCTTTTAACAAATCATAAGAGGGGTTCTTCCTGATTTTTTGGTAAGTTTGTTACATGAACGGCGGCAATTACTATATCGATTCTTTTACTGAATTCACTCCTTTCTGCCGTGAGCTTTATTATATTTCCAATTTTAAGGACTTTAGCAATTGTGCGCCAGCCTAGTCTGCTAACCTGGCTTTTCTCCTCCTGACATACTTTGTTGTAAACCAATCTCTGTACAAATAACCTGTGCCATGTCACATTTATCTATTGCATTGATCATCGTTCTATTTATTATAATCATCCCTTTAATACTTGTCATCATGCATAACTATCAGTTAAAAGCAAGAGAGAGCAGCATGTTGTCCTTTTTTAAAAAAGTCGCGCTGGTGCATAATTTTTCATTCACCGGGCAGGAAGTCATGCGCGATACGGTCATCGGTCTGGATGGTCCGAAAAGAAAAGTGCTGATCGTGGAAGAAAAAAAGAAAAACTTTGACAGCCACATCATCGACCTGGATGAAGTCGCGTCCTGTAAAGTAAAAAAAGTATACGCCGCCATCGATATCAATGGATATAAACAGAACAGACCCGAGGAGTATCTGCGATCCATAGCGCTGGAGTTTGAATTCAGGACGAACAGGGCCCCTGTGGTAGCATTCTTCTACAGACCTGAGACCAATAGCCTCTACGAGATCAAGGAGTTGGAGACAAGGGTCAGGAATTGGGAGACCATGCTGTCCAAGATGTTGCCTTTCAAAAAGCTTTCTTCAATATCTTAAAACCCATGTCATGAAGCAAATAAAAAATGCGCTTATACTCCGGGAAGATGATTATCAGATCCTCCTCGCCTTTCTTAAGGATGGGCGATATGCCAAACGTATCGATGCCAGGAATATCACGGATCTCGAGGGCGAGCTAAAGAAAGCCCGGCGCGTCGCAAAAGATAAGTTCCCCCAGGATGTGGTGCGTCTGAACTCGAAAATAAAGATCAAGGAATCCGGTAAGGACCAGGTGCTGGACCTGGTCCTTGTAACGCCCGATAAGGCGGATATAAAGGAAAGAAAAATTTCCGTTCTGGCGCCCATCGGCACCGCTGTCATAGGTTTCAAAAAGGGGGAGACCATCAGCTGGGAGGTACCTGGAGGGAGGAAGAAGTTTACCATCATGGAGGTGACGAATTAAAAAGGGTGGCCGATCGATCGGCCGCCCTTTAAAGAAAGATTATAGCA
>DASZVM010000844.1:0-1917 GCA_035547295.1 Puia sp.
TGGCCATGGCGCCAAGATCCTGATCGCCGACGCCAATTTTCCCATAGGTACGGCCGTCCTGCCGTCGGTGAAGAAGATCTATCTCAACCTTGCACCGGGTTTGCTCTCTGCCACTGCAGTCCTGCAAGTGCTGCAAACAGCTATCCGGATCGAACAGGCGCAAGCGATGGCGGTACCGGAGGGCGGGGATGCCGCCATCCTCGAAGAATATGGCCGCATACTCGGCAAAGACGTCAACATCACCTGCCTGAACAAGCCGGCATTTTACCAGGCTATCCTGACTAACGATACCTGTCTGGTCATTGCCACAGGTGAAACAAAAAGGTATGCGAATATTTTATTGACGATAGGAGTATTTCTTCCGGGGACCGATTAAAATATTCGATTGAAAAGATAAAATAGAGGACGGGGCCCGGGTGGATTAACGGTAATATTGATCGACCAAAAAAAAGCTGTTATGAAACCAAAAGGCTCTTTTCCACTGCAAACGTGCCGTCCGGGATTGCTTACGCAAATCGCGGCAATCATACTTTACATATCTCTTTTTTATCCTTTGGAGGGAAAGGCCTCGGACCCTGGCCGGGATCATGTCCTGAATAATAGATCCCTGGCGGAAATAACGGTCCATGGCCAGGTCACCGACAGCACCGGCAACGGGGTGGGAGGCGTAAATATCGAAGTGAAAGGTGCCGGAAAAAAAACCGTAACGGACGCAAAAGGAAAGTTCGTCATTCAGAACGTGGATGAGAACGCGGTACTCATCTTTACTATGGTCGGTTACCAAAGCCAGGAAATGTCCGTCGGTGGAAGATCCGATCTAAGGATCGTATTGCACCAGACGGCGCAGTCGCTGGGTGAGGTCGTGGTGATGGGATATGGGATCCAGCAGAAAAAACTGGTGACCGGCGCTACCGTGGAAGTAAAAGGGGCCGACATACAAAAGCGGGCTGCGCTTTCTCCATTGAACGCCTTGCAGGGACAGGCTCCGGGTGTGAGCATTACCTCTACCGGCGGACAGCCGGGCGGTCAGGGGTTCCGTGTCAATATCCGCGGTGCGGGAACTGTCGGCGAAACAACGCCTTTGTATATTGTGGATGGCGTGCAAACAACAGATATCGGCTATCTGAATAACTCCGACATCGCCTCGATAGATATCCTGAAAGATGCGGCATCCGCTGCGATATACGGCGCGCGTGCAGCAAATGGCGTCATCCTCATTACCACCAAAACGGGCGCTCCGGGCTTTGCACAACTCTCTTTCGATGGGTACTATGGCATTCAAAACGCAGCAAAACGGCTCAAGGTCCTCAATGGGAGAGATTATATCAATATGATCAACGAAATGTATACGAATTCGAACCTTACGCCTGTGTATTCCAATGAAACCAAGAACCAGCAATTGCTTAACGACGTGGGAGGAGGGACCGACTGGATGGGACTGATGCTCGCGAAAAACGTGCCCATCCAGACCTATAGTCTCAGCGGTCAGGGTGGAACAGAAGCATCGATCTACGCCATGTCCCTCTCCTATACCAAACAAGGAAGCCTCATCGGCGGCGAAGACCTGTCGAACTTCCGCAGGATCACTTTCCGTATCAACTCCGAGCATAAGCTGTATAAGGACGTGCTCAAAATGGGAGAACACCTTGCCTATTCCAATACCAGCACGCTGGGCAACAGCTATCCCATCACCGACGCCATCCGGACGCCTTCGATCATCCCTAACCGTAAACCGGGCGACCCGGAAAAATTCTATTACAATAATGTTCCCGCGGCAGGCGGCGATAATCTCGACGGTCTCTGGTCTACAGAGATCACAAACCCCTACGCGAGGATGCTTTACAGCAACAACAACATCAATAAAGCGAATAAAGTTGTAGGTGATATTTATTTCGATCTGAAGATCATCGACAACCT
>DASZVM010000845.1:0-6207 GCA_035547295.1 Puia sp.
CCAGGGATTGTAATAAGGGCTGTAGTAATAGGGTGAGTAAAAGCCGGGGCCAAAGGCGGGATTATACATATAGTCCCAGCGGTTGAACATATTTCCCCTGGAAGTGGTGTACAGCGATTCGCTGACAAGCAAAAAGCCCCCATCCCTTTTCACGATGATATTCTTGATAAAAAAATCATTAAAGGCCATTTTCAGATTGGCGTCAGAGCTTTTGGCCAGGGACCGCAGCTCCTCATTAAAGATGGCCACTGTCTCCTTCAAACGGGTATTGGTGCCCTTGTCCCAGACTACCGTATATAATCCCTCGATATTGCCTCTTTTCTGTTTGTAGTAAAACCCGGTGAGTATGAACCGCCGGTTCGTATTATCCACCTTCATCTTGATCTCATCCAGTATCCTATCCCCTGTGCCAAGGTCCTTTATGGCAAAGGTATCCGATGTAGGCCCCTTGGTGACAAGCATGACCCGGGAGATATAATCGTTGCTGCCGCTGCGCAGATATTTTCCAAAGACCAGCTCCCCTTCATTGTCCAGCAAAAAATCGGTGAAAAGCTCATTCTTTTCTTCCATGGGCAGGTAGATCCTGTGCTTGTCCTGCACATTCAGGTTGTTGTCATACAGCAGCATGGTAAAAAGGAAATTCTTCGAATTCTTGCTGTTGATCTTAAAGACCATGATCCGCTGCTTATTCTCGCTGACGATGGTGGTATAGATCTTATTGTTGGCAGCAAACCCGATCTGGGTAGTATCCAGCTCCATGGGCTCTCCGATAGGCTGGGCATTACCATCCATCTTTACGGCCGTACAGTGAATAATGCTCCGGCGCTGGTGTTCAAAGATCATGTAGAAATAATCAGGGTAGGCCACAAAGTCTACATTGATATATTTATCCGGCATAAAGGAAAGGGGTACCCTTTTCACCAGCTTCATGCCCTCATCATAGATACAAATGGCGCTATTTGAGTTATTATTCTTGAAAATCAGAAAGTTACCATTAAGTTTACCAATGATCTCGAAATTCGTGCGCCGGCTGTCTTCCCGTTCAGGTTCTGAATAGGTGATCTGCTGGGCGGACAGCAGACGGGGGGCAAGCAGGGTTGAAAGCAATAATAAGAATGACAGGATTCTGTTCATAATTGATGGTTTCCGTATTACCCATAATACGGAGGTATTTCTAAAATGGTATGTTAAAACTGTTTGTAAGATAGCTAAAAGTTTGCTTCCGCCTCCCGGATTAATGCCGGATTAAAAATATTAAGATTTTATAAAATTCTGAGCCTGAAAAAAATGGTATACAGGGTTTATTTATTTCACTGTACTTTTGTCCTCATTTATAAATAGACTTTCTCAGTTGTGAGCAAACAGATCAACAAAGCAAGTTTTGCAAGCCTCGTTATCGCATTAGGTATCATTTACGGCGACATCGGAACATCCCCCCTCTACGTTTTGAACGCCATCATCCACGGAAGGGTTATCGAAGAAAAGCTCATTTTGGGCGCTCTTTCCTGTATTATCTGGACCCTGACGCTTCAAACCACCGTAAAATATGTCTGGCTGACGCTTAAAGCGGACAACAACGGCGAAGGAGGCATTTTTTCCCTGTATGCCCTGGTGCGCCGTCAGAAAAGATGGCTGGTACTGCCGGCCATGATCGGGGGCGCCGCCCTCCTGGCCGACGGGATGATCACACCTCCCATCTCCGTGACATCCGCCATCGAGGGTTTACGGCAGATGCCCGCCTTCAGGTATATCGACCAGTCCACCATCGTATATATCGTACTGTTCATCCTGATGATCCTTTTTTTTCTTCAGCAGTTTGGTACGGAATCCATCGGCAAGTTGTTCGGCCCGATCATGACCATCTGGTTCCTGATGCTGGCGGTGCTGGGCAGCAGCCACCTGCTGGACGATCTGGGTATCTTCAAGGCCCTCAGCCCCCACTATGCCATCCAGCTGCTGACCACCTACCCCAAGGGCTTCTGGATACTGGGCGCCGTCTTCCTCTGTACCACCGGGGCCGAAGCCCTTTATTCCGACCTGGGACACTGCGGAAAAAGCAATATCCGTATCTCCTGGATCTATGTAAAGACCTGTCTTATCCTGAACTACCTGGGACAAGGAGCCTGGCTGCTGGCCCAGTACGAGGGACGGATATTCGACACCAACCTGGGGAACCCTTTTTATAACATCATGCCTACCTGGTGGGTGATACCGGGCATCATCATCTCTACGGCAGCCGCCATTATCGCCAGCCAGGCCCTCATTACAGGCTCGTTCACCCTCATCAGCGAGAGCATGCGGCTAAACCTCTGGCCCAAGTTCCGCATCAGCTATCCTACGGAAGAAAGAGGTCAGTCCTATATACCCGCCATCAATTTCATGCTTTTTATCGGATGCTGCGGGATCACGCTGTATTTCAGGAATTCCGAGCATATGGGGGCCGCTTATGGTCTTGCCATCACCCTCTGTATGCTGGCAACTTCCATCCTTTTTGCCAACTACCTGATATCCAAGCGGACGCATAGCGCCCTGATCTATCTTTACCTCTCTGTATACCTCAGCATCGAGCTGAGCTTCCTGTTTGCGAACCTGGAAAAGTTCCCTCACGGAGGCTATGTCACCCTTGTCGTGGGCGGCGGTCTGTTCGCCGTCATGTACGTCTGGTTCAGGGCAAGAAAGATCAAGAACAGGTACGTGGAATTCGTGCGCATGGAGCATTACATCCCCCAGATCCAGGAGCTGAGCAACGACAGGAGCATCGCCAAGTACGCCACCCACCTCGTGTACATGACCAGCGCCAACAACCCCAAGGAAATAGAGCATAAGATCATTTATTCCATCCTGAACAAAAAACCCAAGCGCAGCGATATCTATTGGTTCGTCCATGTGGATACGCTGGACGATCCCTATACGGCAGAATATTCGGTGGATCACATTATCCCCAACGACATCATACGGGTGGAGTTCAGGCTGGGTTTCCGCATCGAGCCCAAGATCAATCTTATGTTCCGGAAAGTGGTGGAAGACCTAGTGAATAATAAGGAGGTGAACATCACGAGCCGTTATGAATCGTTGGAGCGGAACAACGTGGTCGGGGATTTCCAGTTCATCGTCATGGAAAAATACCTGAGCCAGGATAATGAGCTGCCGTTCCTGGAAAGAGTGGTGATGAAGTTGTATTTCTGGCTCAAGGAACTAAGTCTGTCGGAAGAGCGGGGATTCGGTCTCGACCCATCCAATGTGACCATCGAGAAATTCCCGCTGGTGGTATCGCCTGTGCCGAACTTCAATCTGAAGAGGATTGAAGCAGAATAGAGATGCTCCTGCATGACGTTTTATATATTATCGCGGGCGCCGCCGTCCTGCTTGTCATAGCCTATTTCATACAGGACCGGCTTATTTTTAAACCCGAGCGTCTGCCTGCGGATTTCCAGTACAAATATGACATCCCTTTCAAGGAGCTGTTCTTTGACGTGTCGGATGGCGTACGCATCAATGGACTGCATTTCTTCCGGCCTCATCCCACCGGGCTCATTCTCTATCTTCATGGCAATACCCGCAGCATAAAAGGGTGGGCCAAATACGCAAAGGACTTCCTTCGTTACAATTACGACGTGGTGCTGGTAGACTACAGAGGGTTCGGCAAGAGCACGGGACGCCGGAGCGAGACGGCCATCCTGGGGGACATCCAGTTCGTCTATGAAGCGTTAGAGGAACAGTGCCCTTCCGATTGCCTCATCGTATACGGCCGCAGCATCGGCAGCGGTTTTGCCGCCAAGATCGCCGCGGACAATAATCCCCGGTATCTCATCCTGGACAGCCCGTATTACAACTTCAGAAAGGTGGTTGAGCGGTTTATTCCCGTACTTCCCGTGAGATATATCCTCAGGTATCACCTGCGCACCGATCTCTGGCTGCGACGGGTACGCTGTCATACCTATATCCTGCATGGTACCCGGGACTGGCTGATCCCCATCAAACACAGCGAACGTCTCCAGCAGCTCAATCCGTCGAAGATAACGCTGATCCGCATCTATGGCGCGGGACATAATAACCTGCCCACTTTCCCGGAGTACCATAATTTTATACGGGACATTTTGAAAGAGTAGTGTAGCTTGCACACCGAATGAAAAGAAAAAAGGTCTTCCGCTGGCTGAAAGTGCTGCTCCTGCTGTACGGCGTCATTGGCATTGCCGTCTATTATCTGCAGGACAGGCTTTTATTTCATCCTGTCCCCGTCGACAAACAAACAGTCTATCATTTCATCCAGCCCTATAACGAGGTAGATATTAATTACAATAAAGAGACGAACCTCAATATTATCCAATTCAGGTCCATCACTCCCGACACTCCCAGGGGTGTCGTACTTTATTTTCATGGTAATAAGGAGAACGTGCGTCATTATGCACCTTACGCCATGGACTTTACCTCACGGGGTTACGAGGTGTGGATGATGGACTATCCCGGTTTTGGGAAAAGCACCGGGAAATTCACGGAAGAGAACCTCTATAAATATGCCCTGGTATTGTATAAGCTGGCCCGCAGCCGTTGGGCGCCGGATCATATCATCGTTTATGGCAAGAGCCTGGGGACGGGTGTGGCGGCACAGCTGGCTTCCGTACGGGACTGCCGGAGATTGATCCTGGAATGTCCTTATTACAGTATGACTTCGCTGGCGCGGCGTTATCTGTTCCTTTATCCCGTGGGGAGCATGCTGCACTACCGGTTCCCTACGAACGAATATCTCCCGGCTGTCACGGCGCCTGTCACTATCTTTCACGGCACTGACGATGGAGTGGTTGCTTATGGCAATGCCAGCCGTTTGAAAAAGCTATTGAAGCCGGGTGATGAGTTTATTACCATCGAGGGGGGAGGGCATAATGATCTGCATAAGTATCCGATGTTCAGGGAGAGGTTGGAAGCTGTGCTGAGGAAATGATCCTTCAAATAGGCACCACATTCTGATTCTTATTCTGCCGCACCTTCTCCGGAATTGCCTTTATGATCTCCTCTTTCAATGCCTGCACCAACCGCTGTTTTACAAAATCCCGGTGCACGACCAGGCTCACCTCCCGCATGGGGGCCGGACGCTTGAAATGACGTACCAGCTGCGATTGCTTTTTTGTAAGGTCCATCGCCGCCAGCTCAGGCAGGATCGTGATGCCGTCATTCAGCTCAACCATCCGGCGCAGGGTCTCCAGGCTGCCTGCTTCATAGTCGAAATGACTGCCCTCTTTGCTGGCCTTCCTCAGCTCGCAAAGCCGGACGATCTGGCTCCGGAAACAGTGCCCCTCTTCCAGCAGCCATAGCTTCCCCGGATCGATGTCCTGGGCAAGCATATATGTTTTTTTATACGCAGCATTCTTGCGGGAGACATAAACCAGCAGCTCTTCATAAAAGAGCACATGCTCCCTTATCCCATTCTCCTGAAGAGGGGTCACCAGGATCCCGACGTCGATACGCCCCTCCCGGAGACGGGCCACCAGCGTTTCCGTAGTCATCTCATTCACCACCAGCTTGATCTGAGGATATTTGGCCGTAAAGCCCTGTATGAACAAAGGCAACAGGTACGGCGCCAGGGTAGGGATAATACCGATACGCAGCTCGCCCGTCAACAACCCTTTCCTTGTCTGCACGATCTCCTGGATGATGTCCTTTTCCGCCAGGATCTTTCTGGCCTGGTCTATCAGCTCCTTGCCGGCCTCCGTGGGAAGCACCGGCTGTTTGCTCCTGTCGAAGATCTTGATACCCAGTTCTTCCTCCAGCTTCTGCACCTGCATGCTCAATGTCGGCTGCGTAACAAAACAATGCGCGGCGGCCGCGGCAAAATGACGATGGGTATCGACGGCTACGATATATTCCAGTTGTACGAATGTCATGATATACTCCCGTAAAGGATAAATAGAGAAAATCTATAACAAAGGTAAAATTAATAAACCATAACAATCAGGAAAGTATATCCGAAGGTTATTGCTTGCCTGGGAGACCCGCGTCAAAAGACCTGCGTAATCCCTGTGTGAAAAAAATCCATTATGCCATCTCAATAAAAGATCCAGGCTTCCCGTTAATACATTGAATTCTTATGTATATTTATCTTATGCAACCAATAAACCGACCGATCCTGCTGCTGTCGATCATGACGGCCCTTGTTCTGCCCCTGGCTTCTTTTGCCCAGTCCGCGGGCGGAAAGATCACCGGCATCGTCCA
>DASZVM010000846.1:0-1766 GCA_035547295.1 Puia sp.
GCAATATCTTCAGGATGGCCTCTTCCTCACCCTGGAAGAGGTCCCCATTGAGGCCGCCGTGCACAATGTCCCTGTTGCCGATGCAATCGCTCAGCAGCACGGGCTTTTTTAATGCCAGCGCTTCAAGCACGGAAAAAGGCATGCCTTCAAAATGGGAGGTGGAAAGATAGATGTCTGAGCCGGCGACATAGTCGTTGGTCTCTGCAGGGCTGAGCCAGCCTGTTATGGTGATATTCTTTGCCGTCAGCTGGTTGCGCTGCTCTCCGTCGCCTACCCATACGAATTCGAAATCGGCAAAGTCCTCGAAATATCCGGCAATGGCGTTAAAGGATGCGGGGTCCTTCTGATCCGCGATCCTTCCGCTGGTGACGATGCGGAACCTGGCTGTTTGTGCTGTAGAGGCGGTACGTGTCCCGGTGGCATTCTCCAGTTGCACGCCGTTGTTGATGCAGGCAGCTTCGATGCCCATGGCATGATATGCCTCCCATTCGCTGGTAGAGCAGCAGACGGTCTTGCCTCCCAAAAAGGAAGCAAACCTTTCCAGCAGCCCGTATAAGAACTTCATGACCTTGCTCCGGCCTGCGAGGAAGGGCGCACCGTTTGGCGTATATACGACGGTGTGAATGCTTGCCAGGCGGCAGGCAAGCCGGCCCAGAAAACCGCTTTTGGAAGAGTGCAGATGGACGGCATCGATCCTCTTCTCCTGCTTCAGATGCCGGAGTATGGTGTATAGCTCCCAGAAGGCGGCAGTATCCTTGCGGACACTGAGCGAACGTTGGGCCGAGGGCCAGCGTATGAACTGTGTATTGGCTACAGGAAAATAACTTTTTACTTCGGCGGACCGCATCACATTTTCTCTCTCCCCATGGATGATGATATGAAGGTCATCCTGGAGGTTCTCCACCAGCGATTTGACAAAAGTAGCGATGCCGGATGCAAAGGGCTCGACAACATGTATAATATTCATGGCACGATCTTCTAAATATTGTGTATTTGTTTTTTTACCTTCAGGGCCCACTCGGCAGGCAACAGCATCAATAGCCGGAGCCTTAGCTCGCCAAGCAGGCTGTACAACGCGTTATTCCCGTACTGTCGTACCACCTTTATACGACTCTTCATCTGTTGTCGACGGTGGGTCAGGGAAAGACCGCTACGGCTGATCTCGCAGATCATCAGGTAATAGGGGAGGACGGCGGATCTCCCATGCTGGAGCAGCTCATAAAAGAAGCCGTAATCCTCCGCATGGGGAAATGACTCAGGATAGGAAGGGACTTTAGCAGTGATCCCCGCGCGCCACATGACGGTGGGATGAATAAAGACATTTTTGAAATGCATGCCACGCATGATCTCTTCATGCCGGGTTGGGATAGTATATTTATAGGCTTCGCCTGTAAAAAAATCCTTAAAAATGCACCAGCTGCCCGCCAGGTCGATGTCCGGATGATCGTCCAGAAAAGCCACCTGGCGTTGAAACCTGTCTTCGGCGCACAGATCGCCGCAGTCCAGCCGGGCAATGTACCGGAAATCGGTTCTCCCTGCCAGGTACTCCAAGCCGGCATTCAATGCCCTGGTGATACCACTGTTCTTTTCCAGTCGTATGATGTGCAAGCCGGGTAAGGGGGATAATTCACTGGTCAGATCGGAAGAGGTCAAAGGTTCAGTGCTGCCGTCATCGATGATGACTAGAAAATATTTAACAGGGTCATAACAAATGCTTTGAAGAGAGCGGATGAGACCTTCCCGGTTATTGTAACAGGGGATTACCA
>DASZVM010000847.1:0-4625 GCA_035547295.1 Puia sp.
TATCAACCGCTCGTAATCTTCCTGGTCCAACGGTTGGACCTCCATGGCGATATGGGCAAAATGAGGGCGCACCGTCTGCAGGGCCTTGACAAAATAATCGGTGCCGACGGTCATATTGGCCTCTCCGCTCACCAGCAGCACATGCTCGTAACCCATCTGCCGTATAGCACCCGCTTCGGTAAGCAGTTCTCCCGCGCTAAGGGTTCTGCGGCGTATCTTATTGTCATAGCTAAACCCGCAATAGGTACAAATGTTCTGGCATTCGTTGGACAGGTACAGGGGAATATACAGTTGTATGGTCTTTCCAAAACGCTTGATGGTAAGCTGATGACTTATCTGCGCCATGGATTCGAGGTACGGTGCCGCCGCAGGAGAGATAAGGGCCTTGAAGTCCTCCAGGTCCCGGTGGTTGCGGGCCAATGCACGCTCTACATCCGCTGCGGTCTTATCGTAAATGCTTTGTTTGACAGCCGCCCATTCATATTGTTGAAATATCGTCGAGAACATTGTAATAGGGTTTATTCATCTAAAAATGCGGTCAGCGGACTGCTGGCCACCGCCTCTGCGGACGGCAACGCCAGTTTGGCCGTATATGCCATCCTTCCGGCTTCCACAGCCATTCTGAATGCCCTTGCCATTCTAACAGCATCGGGGCTGGCGGCAATGGCGGTATTGACCAGTACAGCGTCCGCTCCCATTTCCAGGGCCTTGCTCGCATCCGAGGGCGACCCGATGCCTGCATCCACTATCACGGGCACACGGCTCTGCGCGATGATGATCTCCAGGAAATCCTGCGTCCTGAGCCCTTTGTTGCTGCCAATGGGAGAGCCCAGGGGCATCACGGCTGCAACACCCGCGTCTTCCAGCCGGCGGCACAGCACGGGGTCTGCATGGATATACGGCAGCACTACAAACCCTTTCTTTACCAGTATTTCCGCCGCCAGCAAGGTCTCTACGGGGTCCGGCATCAGCCACCTGGGGTCGGGATGGATCTCCAGTTTCAGCCAATGGGTCCCCAGCGCCTCACGGGCAAGCTCAGCCGCAAATATAGCTTCCTTCGCATTCCTGACGCCGGACGTATTGGGTAGCAGATGGATATGGGGACGATGTAAATGCAAAAGCAGGTCATCGCTGTTGGCTGCCCGGACATCCACCCGCCGTAAGGCGACTGTTACGAGCTCGGAACCACTGGCCAGTAAAGCCTCTTCCATTGTTCTCGATGATCCGAACTTGCCCGTGCCGATGAACAGACGTGAACGAAAGGTCCTGCCGGCAATGGTCAGGCTGTCGTCGGCAGTGCGGCGTCCAAACTCCATCTCGAGCCCGCGTACGGTGCTTTCCCAATCCCCGGCACGCACCAGCAATCCGGAGAACGCTATTCCTGCCACCCCTGCGTCGACCAGGGCCCCGATGTCCTCTCCTCCTATCCCGCCGATGGCGACCACGGGAATGCCGATGCCTTCCTCCCGTAATTGCGTCATTATCCGCTGATACCCTTGCAAACCCAGCAAAGGGCTCAGGTTCTTCTTGGTGTCGGTGAACCTGTAAGGCCCCAATCCGATGTAATCCGCCCCCTGCTCATAATGCCGGCGTATGTCCTCGATGGTATTGGCCGTCCCTCCGATGATAAACCCTTCTCCCAGAAGACGCCGTGCATCCGCCACGGACATGTCCTGCAGCCCGACATGTACGCCCTGGGCCCCGGCTTCTGCAGCCAGCTCTACCCTGTCGTTGAGGATCAGCATGCACCCCCAGGTATCACAGATCTTTCTGGCCGCATGGGCCGTCTCCAGGAATGTCCTGTCATCCGCCTGCTTCATCCGTAGCTGTATCCAGCGGATACCGGCGCGGCAGGCGGCCTCCACCTGCTGCAGATGGTTCAGCGGCGCATCATCCTTTGTGATGAAATTCAGTCCGCCGATGACGGTTCGTTCTGATATCGGTGCCATCCTAAATTGGTTTTATTACTGGTTAAAAATTGTTCGATATACCCCTTCGATCGTACGGCAGCTGCCGGCAAAGAACATCCCAGTGAAAGGTTTGCCGTCAGGGAAGAAGACAGCACGCAGCCGGACCCATGTTTGGGATAAACAGCCCCTTCCTCCGCCACAGGCTCCAGCACCTGCAGCGTTCCGCCGCTCCACAAATAATCCCGTCCACGCTGCTGGGGATGATGCCCTCCTTTCAGATACAGGTTACAGATGCCTGACAGTCGCCGGCTTACTTCCGGGATATCTTCCCCCGGATACAGCCATCCCATCTCCTCCCAATTGGGCGTCACCAGCCAGCACTCGCGGGCAAGGGCGTCAAACCCTTTCCTGTCCGCCCCTTCCCAGAAATCGATGCCGCTGCTGGCTTTGATCACGGGGTCCAGCACGATGCGCACGGCAGGGTTATGCCGCTTCAAATGACGGATGATGGATGATAGCATAGAAGGACTTCTGGCCACGCCGATCTTTACATACGCAAAGTCTGCCGACTGGAAACAAAGATCTATCTGTTCAAAGATATCCTTCTCTTCATACCAGTGTACCCGGCTGATGGTCCGGGGGTTCTGAAAGGTCATCCCCGTACACACCGCATATCCATACACGCCATGCGCCTCCAGGGTCTTGATATCCGCCAGGATACCCGCTCCTCCGCATTGATCAAAACCTGCTACAACCAATACCTGTGGACGATTATTTTCCATAACGGCTTGCGATCTCTTTTAATTTCCTGAATCTTTCCACTGCCTTCTCCGGATGCTGCCAGATATATCCAAGTAAAGCCGCTCCATCCCATCCATGCTGTATCACTTCTCCAATGTTATCCGCATCGATCCCCCCCAGCCCGATGAGCCCGCAGGGCGCTACCCCTGCCGGACGCCGGAGCAGCCCTTCCCCTGCCAGGTAGCCGGGCTTGGAAATGCTGTCGAACAAAGGGCTCAAAAACACATATTCCAGCGCGCGGGGAGGAACTTCGTGTACCTCTTCCCATGAATGCAGCGAGGCGGAAAGTGCCGGCGGACGTCCATCCTGCATCCCCAATCCCTTTTCCCGCCCCATTGGGTTGCGTCCTTCCTCCAGCCCCATCGACGAGTGGCCGTTTTCTATCCACGGCCTGTGCCAGTGCCCGTGCACCTGCGGCACCCGATATTGTTTTGCCAGCGGTACCACCCCCCTGTCGCCATGAAGCACGAGCCGCGAATGCCACCGGGGAGCCAGCCGCTCCAATAGAGCTAATCTACCTTCGGGTGTTCGGATATCTCCGCTGTTCCGGGGAGCTCGTTCCTCTTGCCGGTCCGCCGGCTTTCTTATATGCAGCTTCTCCAATCCCGCTTCAAGCAGGCCCTCCAGATAGTCCGCCTCCCCCGGGATCGCCGCGGGACTGGTGATAACAACAAGTAAAAAACGAGTGCCCGTCATAAATATATCTCCGCGCCGGCCTGTTTGAACGCCTCGGCCTTTTCTTTCATTCCCTCTTCCACCGCCACGTCTTCGCTGATGCCTTTTTCTTCCGCAAAACGACGCACCTCCTGCGTGATCTTCATGCTGCAGAAATGTGGTCCGCACATGCTGCAGAAGTGGGCGATCTTCGCGCCTTCGGCAGGCAACGTCTCATCATGATATGCACGGGCGGTGTCGGGGTCCAGGGAGAGATTGAACTGGTCCTGCCACCTGAACTCGAATCGCGCCTTGCTAAGCGCATTGTCCCTGTGCTGCGCGCCGGGATGCCCCTTTGCCAGGTCCGCCGCATGGGCAGCGATCTTATATGCGATGACCCCGTCCTTTACATCTTTTTTATTCGGCAGTCCCAGGTGCTCCTTTGGTGTGACATAGCACAGCATGGCAGTGCCATACCACCCGATCATGGCCGCCCCGATGGCGGATGTGATATGGTCATATCCCGGCGCTATGTCGGTGGTCAAAGGCCCTAAAGTATAAAAAGGCGCTTCGTGACATTCCTTCAGCTGCTTGTCCATATTCTCCTTTATCAGGTGCATGGGAATATGTCCGGGACCTTCGATGATCACCTGGCAATCATGCTGCCACGCGATCTTTGTCAGCTGCCCCAGGGTTTCCAGTTCGGCAAATTGCGCCGCATCATTGGCATCCGCAATAGAGCCGGGACGCAGCCCGTCCCCAAGCGAGAAAGAGATATCGTATGCTTTCATGATCTCGCAGATCTCTTCAAAATGCGTATAGAGAAAGCTCTCACGGTGATGGGCAAGACACCACTTGGCCATGATCGAGCCGCCGCGGGAAACGATGCCCGTGACGCGTCTTGCCGTCAGCGGGATATAGCGCAGCAGCACGCCTGCATGAATGGTAAAATAATCCACCCCCTGTTCCGCCTGCTCGATCAGCGTATCCCTGTAGATCTCCCAGGTAAGGTCTTCCGCCTTGCCGCCCACTTTTTCCAATGCCTGGTAAATAGGTACGGTACCGACAGGGACAGGCGTATTGCGTAGTATCCATTCCCTTGTCTCGTGGATATTCTTCCCTGTAGACAGGTCCATGATCGTATCCGCGCCCCAGCGGCAGGCCCATACGGCCTTTTCCACTTCCTCTTCGATGGACGACCGGATGGCGGAATTACCGATGTTGGCATTGATCTTCACCAGGAAATTCCTGCCGATGATC
>DASZVM010000848.1:0-2448 GCA_035547295.1 Puia sp.
TCAGATATATCATGCGCTAAATCGATTCAGCGTTTCCCTCAATAACCAAACTAAAAGCGTAAAAAGTATGAAGACAAAGCTTGCCATTTTACTTCTGCTATGGATGGCATCCATCGTTTTCCCGGCCCAGGCGGGAGAAAGCCAGATCCTGAATAGCGTCACTGTCACGGTAACCATCAAACGGGGCACGCTCGAGGCGGCCATCCGCGACATCGGAAAAGTTACAAAAGTCCCATTTGCTTATGACAAACAGCTCCTCAGCACCTATCGCGTAGGCGGCCACGCTTTTAATAAAGAGCCGCTGGAAAATGTGCTGAAATTGTTGCTGCAGGATAAATCCCTCATCTATGAGGAGGTGAACAAGGTGATCGTCATCACAAAAAAAGCGGCTTATCGCAGACAGGACGGAACGGTAAAGAAAGACACGGTGATCACGGGCGTGGTCATCGACGACAATAACAAGCCGATGAACGGTGTGAGCGTAGGCATCAGCGGCTCTACCACCATGACATCCACGGATGTCAACGGGCATTATAAGATGCTGGTGGATAACGACACTTCCGTCCTGGTGTTCAGCTCCATCGGCTTTGCCACCCAGCATGTGCCGGTGGGTAATCAAACTACCATCAATATCCGCATGATGCCGGGACTGGGCAAGGACCTCGAGGAAGTGGCGGTTGTGGCATTCGGCAAGCAACGTAAGATCAGCCTGGTAGGTGCGCAATCTTCCCTCAACGTAGGCGAGCTCAAGCAGCCTACGGCCAATCTGTCGGCCATGCTGGCGGGTCACCTGTCGGGTGTGATAGGGGTGCAACGCAGCGGCGAGCCGGGCAAGAGCGCAGCCGATGTGTGGATCAGGGGCATTTCCACCTTTGGACAGGGCAACAGCGCCTCCCCGCTGATACTGGTGGATGGCGTCGAGCGGGATTTCAACAACATCGATCCCGAGGACGTGGAATCCTTTACTATCCTGAAGGACGCTTCCGGTACGGCGGTATATGGCGTACGGGGCGCTAACGGGGTCATCCTCGTAAAGACAAAAGGCGGCAAGGTGGGCAAGCCCCAGATCACGCTGGACTACAGCGAAGGGGTGAACTCCTTTACAAAAATGCCGAAGATGATGGATGGGGTCAGCTATATGTACCTTGCCAACGAGGCACACACCACACGGGGTCAGAACCCGATGTATTCGCAGGAGTACATCGACAAGACGGCTTCAAAACTGGACCCGATGGTCTACCCCAATGTGGACTGGTTGGACGCGGTGCTGAACAAGACGGGGCATATCCGCCGGGCGAATATCAATGCCAGCGGCGGCGTGGAGAACGCACAATACTATGTATCGCTGTCCTATTATGAAGAAGGCAGCTTCCTGAAGAACGACAACCTGGAAAAGTATAATACCTCGTTGAAGTACAGGCGGTATAATTTTACTACCAACCTGAACCTGAAGGTGACGAAGACGACAAAGCTGGATGTCAACCTGAAAGGGTATTTCGCCAATATCAACGGTCCTGCCCTTAGCACACAGGACATTTTCCAGAGCGCCATGGACGCGGCGCCCGTCATCTATCCCGTCATGTACCCGGGCGGTTTTGTACCGGGCATCTCTCCCAACGGCGGTTTCAGGAACCCCTATGCGGACCTGACGACACGGGGTTTCCTTACCAACAATTACAACAATATCAATTCGAACGTACGGCTTACGCAGGACCTGTCATTTATCACGCCGGGTCTGAGCGCTACTGCCATGGCTGCTTTCGATGCCTATAACGAGCAGGATGTCAACAGGGGCAAACGGGATGATACCTGGTTTGTCAACCTGGATCACCCTTACAATGCCGATGGTACGCTGAACCTGAACAAGACATATGTTTCCGGCAGCCCTTACCTGGGCTATGGCAGGGCAAACAGCGGCACGCGGCTATTCTATACGGAAGGTGCTGTCAACTATGATAAGAGCTTTAGCCTTCACCATGTCTCGGGTCTGGCCCTCTTCTATGCCAGCAGCAAAGAGGACCAATTCGGCGATTACCTGACGGGGATCCCCCAACGTTTTATCGGTCTGGCCGGGCGGGGCACCTATTCCTATGACGATCGCTATTTTGTAGAGATGAACCTGGGTTACAACGGCTCTGAGCTGTTCAGCCCGGAAAAACGATACGGACTCTTCCCCGCGGGTGGCATTGGCTGGGTCGTTTCGAACGAGCAGTTCTTCGGCGGTCTGAAGAAGACCATCGATTTCCTCAAGCTAAGGTATTCCGACGGTATCGTAGGTCAGGGGAGCACCGCCGATCAAAACGTCCGATTCCTTTACATCGATAAAATGAACGATGGGGCGCCCGGCTATTCGTATGGCAATTTCACTTCTGTTTCGGGCATCGGCATCGACCGGTATGGATCCAAGGTCGGCTGGTCCACTTCCCACAAGCAGGACCTTGGTCTGGA
>DASZVM010000849.1:0-3123 GCA_035547295.1 Puia sp.
CTGCATGGTATCATAAGTGACGACGGATGGATAATGCAGACCGATGGCTTTCTGCGCTCTCCGCAGCGCATCCCCCTCCAGGCATCCTCCGCTGATACCACCCAGGTAAGTGCCATTATCCAGCACCAGCATACGGGCCCCCGCCCTCCTGTAGGAGGAGCCCTCCACCCGCACCACTGTGGCAAGAGCAGCCCGCGTCTTCCCAAAATCAATGGATTGATACGCCTTTACGATCGCCCTGATCTCCTTCATACCTTAAAAATACGAACCCCGGGGCAAACCCCATGGGGAATCGCTTCCTCATGCCAGGCAGCTGTCACCTGTACCCCCCGGCTGGCACGGCTTATGAGGCATCTATCAAAAACCACAATTTTATGGATAAGAGAAAACAAAACACAAGTACCGCCGGCGGTCAACAGGGCAACAAGTCAATGCCTTCACAGGACAAAACACCTAACAAGGGCAGCAGCTCCGACGATATGCGCCAGGCCAGAATGGATGAACAGCGGGAATTGAAAGATGAGGCCTCCATGCCGGACGATCCGGATCCCGTCCTGGATGAACAGGACCTGGAAGAGAACGATCTCTCCACAGATGAAGCGGATAAGATCGAATGGGACCCGCAATCCAAAAAGAATAAAAATTCAGGGGTATGAACCTGGAAAAGATCACGGCAGGCATCGAAGGGAAGGAATATGTTTTTACGGTGGAGACCATTCCCTCGGACGAGCCGGCCGTTATATACAGGGTCGTACCGGACAATGACGAGAAGCTGCTCAACGATATCATCAACGGATATATCGATTTCGATGCGAAGGGGAATGTCCAGACGGGAGAGGACCTGAAAAACCGGCATGCGAAAGAAGTGACCGATGCCATCTGGGCGGCCCTGGAGCGGCAAGTCGTCAAAGAACCCCAGGGCAGGGAATAATATTTGCTGAAAAACCTAAAAATCGCATATATGAAAAATCATACGCACAGGCAAAACAACGATATACAGGAAGGCAATCCAAAAAGCAAGGCAACGTATCATCATGGATCGACGGTGCAGGGTGGTTCCAACTTCGGACAAGGCTCATTACAGCTGGGGAAACAGTCCTACAAACAGGGCAGCGAGTCGGCGGAAGGCTCCGACTATAAGAACGAGCGGGGATGGTTTAATGAGGCTTTGAGAAGAAAAGACGAGAAGGTCGTTCCAAAAAGGCACAAATGACCGGGTCCAAAAGATCGGTCACGTAAATAAAAGTA
Source organism: Puia sp. (assembly GCA_035547295.1). GTDB lineage: Bacteria > Bacteroidota > Bacteroidia > Chitinophagales > Chitinophagaceae > Puia. The sequence goes on from DASZVM010000849.1 coordinate 1,249, forward strand.
CGGAGAAACCCGTACTTTTATTTTTTTAAAACCATGGAGAATAAAGATAAGATCTCTTGCCCGGTGGTCGCCATCGGAGCCTCCGCGGGAGGACTGGAGGCGATCTTGCTGCTTCTTGAGCATCTTCCCGGTGATACCGGAGCGGCCTATGTCATATTGCAGCATTTATCGGCCGATCATGACAGTGTGCTGCCGGCCCTGCTGGAAAAGAAATCCCGTATGAAAGTGATACGGGTGGAAGACGGCATGCCCGTGGAACCGAATATGGTATTTGTGATCCCTCCGGGCGCCAACCTGGGGGTTGCCGACAATAAGTTCGCCCTTTCTTACCGGGGCAAGGGGGAAACACGTATCCATACCATCGATCATTTCCTGACGGATATCGCCCCCACCTATCAGGGAAAGGCCATTGCGGTAATTCTATCCGGTACAGCCACCGACGGCTCCGCCGGAGTACGGGCCATCAAGGCCGAAGGAGGCATTACCTTTGCCCAGGACGATACGGCCCGCTTCCAGGGAATGCCCAGGCACTCCATCGAATCCGGCTATATCGACTTTGTCCTTCCGCCGGACCGTATCGCTACCGAGGTCCAGGCCATCCTGCAGGGGATGTTCAGAAATGAGCTGAAGATCGAGCACATCGAGAAAAATGAAGATGACCTGCGCAAGATCCATATCATCCTGCTGCATAAACATGACGTGGATTTTACCCTGTACAAACAGACGACCATTATCCGCCGTATCATGCGCCGCATGTCCCTGAACAGGCTCAACAGCCTAGATCAGTACATCCGGCTGCTGAGGGAAAGCAATGAAGAGGTAGACCTTTTGTACAAGGACCTGCTGATCAACGTAACCAGTTTCTTCCGGGAGCCCACCCTTTACACCGCCCTTTCAAAAAAGATCTTCCCGGCCCTGTTGAAGAACCGCCGGTCAAACGATCCCATCCGCATCTGGATACCCGCCTGCGCGACAGGTGAAGAGCCCTGCTCCATCGCCATCTGTCTCTTCGAATACCTGAAGGATAAGGCGATGAGCACCCCTATCCAGATCTTTGCCACGGACCTTAGCGAAGCAGCCATCAGCAAGGCCAGAGCAGGCATCTACAGCAAGAACACCCTTATGAACGTCTCTCCTCAACGGCTCCGGAAATTCTTCGTAAAGGTCGACGGCAACTACCAGATCATCAAGCCCATCCGGGACGTCTGCATCTTTGCCACGCACAACCTCCTGAAAGATCCCCCTTTTTCCAGGATGGATATCATCAGTTGCCAGAACGTGCTCATCTATATGGAGCAGGCCGCGCAAAAAAAGATCATGCAGGCCTTTCATTATGCGCTGAGGCCTTCCAAATATCTTTTGCTGGGCAAGTCGGAGACCATCGGCAATTCCACGGAGCTCTTCGAGCAGATAGATAAAGACCTGCGGATCTATGCCAGGAAGTCGGCGCCCGCGAACATGCAGTTCAGCTTTTCCATTCGCAACCAGGCTTATACCCCCGACACCTATAATACCGACGACAAAATGTTCATATCCCCTCAGGCCAAGGAAATAGACATCGAAAAAGAGGCGGAAAAGATGATGCTGTCCCTGTATACCCCGGCATCCATCCTGGTAAATAAAGACCTCCAGATATTACGCTTTTATGGTGCTACCTTCCCTTTCCTGCAGCCTGCTTCGGGCAAAGCGAGCCTTCACCTGCTGAAAATGATCCGGGATGAGCTGATCTTTGAGCTGAGAGGACTTATCAAGCAGGTGAAAAAGGAGGGTAAAATGGTCAGCAAAGAGAATGTGCAGATAAACGACAACGACCAGTTCAGAACGATCACCCTGGAGGTGGTGCCTGTAAATACCCCGGGGGCCGAACCCTGCATG
>DASZVM010000850.1:0-12076 GCA_035547295.1 Puia sp.
ATGCGTACCGGAAGGAGCTGCGTACCCAGGAGGCCATCCGGGATTCATTGACAGCGGCAAAAAATGGCGCAGCCCGTCCTTCCAGGAACGACACTGCCAAACCCGCCAAAAAAATAAGACCTTCAAAGCCCGTAAAGAAAAAACACCATTGATCCAGGATCATAGCCAACCCCACCCATGATCAAGCTCGAAAGAAAAATATACAATAGCCGTCCGGTACGCTGGGTACAGGAAAGAAGCAAAAGACTTATCCTGCCGGGATTCGAGGGCATCCCTCTCTTTGAGGTAGCTACTTTCTTCAAAGGCCAGGTAAAAAAAGTAGGGCTCGTGGACAGAGCAAGGTCCATTGCCTTCAGCTTTCTCACCGCCATCCCTGCCGCCACTATTTTTATCTGTACCCTTATCCCCTATCTGCCCATCGCCCGGCAGATAAAACGCCAGCTGCTGATCCTGACACGTGACCTGACCCCCAACCAGAACACCTATGAGCTGGTGAGCCAGTTCCTGACGGACTTCCTGGACAAGCCCCGGGTAGGACTGCTGTCCATCGGTTTTGTACTGGCCCTTTTCTACTCTTCCAACGCCATGATGGGCATCATGCGCAGCTTTAACAAATCGCTGATCTATAACACCAAACGGAATGCCCTGGAAACACGGTGGATGGCTATCAAGCTGACCTCGCTGGTGCTGTTCATGGTCATCGGGTCCGTCACGATCCTTGTCACGCAGGCAGAGCTGCTCCGCAGTCTGCTGCAATGGCTGCACATACGCGGCCGAAATGCCCGCTGGCTGTTCAAGACCGTCCGCTGGATCGTCATCATCCCTTTGTTCTACTTCGCCATCGCCTGTATCTATAAATACGGACCCGCCGTCCACAAACGATGGAGGCTGTTCTCCCCCGGCACCCTGCTGGCCACAGCCCTCTCCATCATCATCACCGTGGCCTTCTCCTATTGGGTAAATAATTTCGGCACCTATAACAAAGTGTACGGCTCCATCGGTACGGTGATGATCCTCATGCTCATGATTTATTTTAATTCACTTATACTAATTATTGGCTATGAGCTAAATGTAAGCATCCATCACCTTCGTGTCCTTGCCGAGGAAAGAACCCTCCGGGGTGCAGGCGGCGAAGGGACGGCCGCTCCGGCCATGGAAAAGAAGTAGGTTTTTCGCCGGTTTTTACGTAAACTTTATAGCAAAACCTGAAATGTTATGAACCGACTACTCATCGCCGGCCTGGTGCTGCCTGCACTGGGTTTGTTGTCCTTCTCTTTTCTCCACAATGAAAGCCTGCCCATCGGTGCAGCCATTCCAAAAGCGAACATACGGGTGAAAGATGTTTCCGGTAAGGAGCTGAACCTGCAGGAGGCCAAACAACCGGCCGGTCTGCTGGTGATGTTCACCTGCAACACCTGTCCTTATGTCATCCGCAACCAGTCCCGCACCAACGAGATCTGCAAGTATGCCCAATCCAACAAAATGGGAGTAGTCCTGTTAAATGCCAATGAAGGGGATCGTATGGGAGGCAATTCTTTTTCCGAAATGCAATCCTATGCAAGATCACAGGGGTATCAGTGGGCCTATGCCCTGGATGAGAAAAGCGTTCTGGCGGATGCATTTGGCGCCAGCCGTACCCCGGAATGCTATCTCTTCGATAAGGATGGGAAGCTGGTGTACCATGGGGCCATCGACGATAGTCCCGGAGATGCTGACCGTGTAAAACGTCATCATTTGAAAGAAGCTATCGACGAAATGATGCAAGGAAAGGATGTTTCCGTAAAAGAGACCCGGTCAGTGGGTTGTTCGATCAACCGTGGCTAAGATAGCCGCAAACAACCGGTCATTCCTGCACGCCGCACATTTCCCGGATGGCGAGTCCCACCTGGGGTTCGGTAAGCTGCCGGTCATAAAACCTCCGGTAGTGTGTTTTATTATTTATAAATAAAGAGGAAGGTATCCCTCCCGTCCAACGCTTATCGACACGGGGACAGAAATAATCCGCATCTGTCTCATTGAGCCAGGCCAGTGTTGCCGTATAGCCTTGTTTTTTCGCAAATGCGGCTATCCGGGCAGGATAATAATCCGGTAAGTCCAGGCTGACGAGGATGAGTTCTACTCCTTCCTGTTTATATTTTGCCGCCGTGCTCTGGAAATAAGGTATCTCCTTATTACAGGGTACGCAAAAGGTGGCCCAGAAATTTACGATAACGGGATGATCGGCCCTGGCCATATAGGCTTCCAGATCGGTGATCTTCCATTTGCGTACAGCGGGCGCATCCGCACCCGTTCGGAAAGCCAGCAGGCCCAGTGATAATATCGTAATAAACTTCTTCATCTCTTACTCATTACCCTCCCTCGCAGCTCATAGCTCGCAGCTCAGAGCATACCCCTGCTCCACTCTTTAGCCAGCTGTTTGTATTGTCCATCCGGCAGGCTGCGCTGTGCATAATGACCAGCCGTCTGTTTCTGCCGGAAAGCCTCGTAGAGGCTCACAGCACAGGCCACCGAAATGTTCAGGGATTTGATGATACCCACCTGGGGAATAATGAAATTCCCATCCGATAACGTTCTTATCTCCTCGCTGACACCGGCATGTTCATTGCCGAACACCAGGGCGACCCGCTGGGTCAGGTCCATCTCATAAAGATCCACCGCTTCACTGTCAAGATGAGTAGTAAAGATCTTATCATAGCTGTCGCGCAAACGGGCAAAGCATTCCCCCGCGTCCGTAAACTGGTGGATGGTCAGCCAGTTGGCAGCGCTGCTGCTGCTCTTGGCCCCCCATTTCTTGTGCCGTGGGATACGGGTGTTCAGGACAAAGATCTCTTGTACCCCCACGGCATCGCAGGTGCGCATGACCGCCGAGATATTATGAGGATCGAAAACATTCTCCAGGACGATAGTGATATTGCCCTGCCGTTTGTCAAGTACCTTTATTATCCTTTCTTCTCTTTCCGGAGTCATAGGATGCAAAGTTACATAATCCCCGGGCCGTCAGGCCCGATTTTGCATATACAATATTTTTATCCTATTTTAGCCCCACTCTAATATCCTTATTGACCATGATAAAGAAAACACTCAAGATTACAGGCATCATCCTCTTAGTGCTCATCATCGCCGCTGTAGCCATTCCCATCCTGTTCAAAGGCAAGATCACCCGGATCATAAAGGAACAGATCAACAAAAGCATCGCCGCAAAGGTGGATTTCTCAGATGTAGATCTTTCATTATTCCGCAACTTCCCCCGTTTGTCGGTTGCGCTCGACAGCCTGCGGGTAACAGGCATCGGCGAGTTTGCGGAAGACACCCTGGTTTCGGCCCGGCGGATCAATGTAGCGCTTGATCTGCTCAGCGTCTTTGGCAGCGAGATGAAGATCCACTCGATCCAGGTGGATAACCCCCGGGTGCATGCCATCGTCCTGAAGAACGGGCATGCCAACTGGAACATCACCCTGCCTGATACGACGGCCGCCACCCCGGAGACCACGGCCTCAAAGCCATTCAAAATGGCCTTGCAGAAATATGCCATTACGGACGGTTATGTCAGCTACAGGGATGACAGTTCGCATATGAGCTGCGAGATCTCCGGCCTGAACCATTCCGGGAAAGGTGATTTTACCTCGGATGAGTTTGTGCTGCAAACCAGCACACAGACTGCCGCTCTTAGCTTTACTTATGGGGGTATCCCCTATCTCATCCGCACCCGTGCGAATGTGGGCGCAGACTTCAACATCGATAACAAGACAAATAAATATACTTTCAAGGTCGACGACCTGTCCATCAATGATCTGCGGCTCCATACGGAAGGTTTCTTCCAGCTGGTGAACGACAGCACTTATGACATGGATATTAAATTCAACGGCCCCTCGCTTGATTTCAAAAGCATACTTTCCCTGGTACCCGCCATGTATACAAAAGATTTCACGGGCATCAAGACCAGCGGTCAGGCCAGCCTGGCGGGTTTTGTAAAAGGGAGGTATGACAGCAAACATATCCCCGCTTATCATGTGGACCTGGAAGTGAAGAATGGTTTCTTCCAATACCCCGACCTGCCAAAGCCTGTAAAAAATATCAACCTGGTGATGAAAACGGACAACCCGGACGGCATCACCGATCATACCGTCGTAGATATCCCCCAGGGGCATATCGAAATGGAAGAGACGCCTTTCGACTTCAGGCTGCTGTTGAAAACGCCCGTAAGCGACCCCTATATCGACGCGGCCGCGAAAGGCAGACTGGACCTGGCGAAGATCACGCAGTTCGTAAAGCTGGAGAGCGGTACCCACCTGGCCGGGGTCCTCAACGCAGATATGCATACCCGTGGTAACCTTTCCGCTATTCAAAAGCAACAATACGATAAATTCGACGCCGGCGGTACGCTGGGGCTCACCGGCTTTTCCTACGCTTCCACAGCCTATCCCACCCCGCTGAGCCTGGACAACCTCCTGCTGACCTTCAATCCAAAAAATGTGACACTCAACGACCTCAAAGGCGGCTATGGGAAGACCCATTTCCAGGCGACCGGCGTGCTGAACAACCTGCTGGCCTATATGCTTCAGCACAAGACCCTGGATGGCTCGCTGGATGTGACAGCAGACCTGGTGGACCTTGATCAGCTGATGGGAACAAGCGCCACCACAACGGCAAAAACAGACACTGCTGCCGCCAAAACAGGAACCACTACCACTCCTCAACCCGGAGCCGCTGCTACAGCCGAACCATTTGTCGTCCCCGCGAACATCGATTTCACGCTGCGCGCTGCCGTCGGTCAGATCCATTATGGTAATCTTGACCTGAGCAAGGTATCGGGCAACCTCCGGATTGCCGACGAGACGGTAAAACTGGAGAACGTCAAAGCCGAAGGCCTGGACGGAACGATGGTCCTCAACGGAGCCTATTCCACAAAGGTAAGCAGGAAGACACCCGTGTTCGCCATGTCTTACGACCTGCAGAAGCTGGATGTGCAAAAGACCTTCTATGCTTTCAACTCAGTACAAAAGCTGATGCCTGCCGGCAAATACATCGCAGGCAGGTTCAGCAGCCGGCTGACCGTGGACGGTGTGCTGGGTGGTGATATGAAGCCGGACCTGAACACGTTGACGGGCAATGGCAGCTTGTCATTGATAGACGGGGCGTTAAAGGATTTCGCTCCTACGGACAAGCTGGCGCAGACCCTGCACCTGGATCAATTGAAGGACATACCCGTAAAAGATATCAAAACAACGTTCTCCTTTAAGAACGGCCGTGTTATCGTCGATCCTTTCCACGTCAAGGTAAAGGACATCGATATGGAGGTAGGCGGCTCTCACGGGTTTGACCAGTCGCTGGACTATGATGTGGCCATGAAGCTGCCCCGCAGCCTCCTGGGCGGACAGGCAAACAATGTCGTGAATGACCTCGTGGCAAAAGCCGGATCACAGGGCGTCAATGTAAAGGTCGATGAGCAGGTGGCCCTCCCGGTAAAAGTGGGCGGTACCCTCACCAGCCCTGTGCTCAAAATGGACCTGAAAAGCGCGCTGAGCAGTACGACCAATAGTCTTAAGCAGCAGGCTACCGACATGGTGAAAGCCAGGGTAGACAGCGCCAAACAACAGCTGAAGGATACGGCAAAGGCCGTGGGGCAACAGGCGCTGAAAGATGCCGGCAATGCCCTGAAAAACCAGATCCTCGGCGGTAAGGACACTACGGACAAAAAAGGCGAACCCCTGGATGATACAAAGAAAAAAGTACAGGATGCCGGGAAGGGGTTGCTGAACGGATTGCTTAATAAAAAGAAGTCTTAATTTTGCAAAAAAAGGACAGTCACATGCCCCATCAATTGCACGATCCCCGGCCAATCCAATATGAGGACGAGGATACAGCGGTGCTCACCACGCCTGACGACCCGTTCAGCCTCATCGTCTGGAACGACGAGGTCAATACGTTCGAATGGGTGATACAGACCCTGATGGAAGTATGCGGACATTCTTTGGAGCAGGCCGAACAATGCGCCATGATCATACACACTAAGGGTAAATACGCCGTTAAACGGGGTTCCTATGATGAATTGAAACCCCAATGCGACGCAATTACCGAACGGGGCATCGGCGCCACCATCGAAGAGATCGCAGGCACCTGACCACGGAACTTATGCCATTATTCGCATTAGACCAGGAATTGATCTTTCCCCCTGTCGCGATGGCCGAACCTGACGGTTTGCTGGCCATCGGAGGCGACCTTTCCACTGAACGGCTGCTGCTGGCTTATCACAATGGCATCTTTCCCTGGTATGAAGGCAGACATATCCTTTGGTGGAGCCCCGACCCTCGATTTGTACTTTTCCCCGATGAGTTAAAAGTCAGCAAGAGCATGCGGCAGATCATCCGCAAGGGAACCTTTACTTTTACTATCGACAAAGCCTTCAACGAAGTGATCGCCAACTGCAAGACCATCTCCCGCCGGGGACAGGATGGTACATGGATCACCGAGGACGTAAAAGAAGCTTATGGCCGGCTGCACAAGGAAGGCTATGCTCACAGCGCCGAAGCCTGGTTAAATGGCGAATTGGTTGGCGGTCTGTATGGTGTCAGGCTGGGCAAGGCCTTTTTTGGAGAAAGCATGTTCAGTAAATACAGTAATGCCAGCAAATTCGCCTTCATCTGTTATGTGGAGCAGTTGCGTCAGGAAGGAGTTGGGCTCATCGATTGCCAGGTATATACCGAGCACCTGGAAAGCCTGGGGGCCGGAATGATCTCACGCGAAGCGTTCATCGATGCCATCCGTCTGCTAGGCGTATGAAGTCAGCCCGATGTATGAAGATTGAACCTTTTATAGGGCCATTTTTCTACGTGCTGGTACACTAACCCCCGCATATAATCATTTTCCGGATATTGAGTGAGAAAGGCTTTCAGCTCACTGGCATCCACGCTGCTGCTCTCCCGGCTCCAGGCCTGGTCGGCCGGCAGATAGCCCATCCCGTAGAAACGGCCCTGCTCTACCAGGATACAGCTTTTTTCTTCCGGATGGCGGCCTTCATCCAGTAACGTAAACGTGGGCAGGCTTTTTATCAGCCCTTCCACTGCCTGCTGTACCCGCTGGTTGTAGGATTCAGGTGATTCCTTATGTTCGCAGGCGCCGTGGCAGTAATGCTCTTTTACACCCTCGCAAGGCCCCTCTCCTTTCTCGATAAAGCAGAGACGGGGGCAAAGCTCGAATTGCCGTATCAGTTTCCAGAGGATATTCTGTCCTTCCCACAGAAGGGAAAAAGTATAGATGGGGGTCAGCTGCTTCCGGTGCTTTTCCAGCACCAGCCTTGTATACCCGCTGCGATCTTCGAAGACATACAGCCCATAGGTCTGCTGAAAACGTTTCATGCTGCGGTTATAGGCCGGCCACAGACGCCGGATCTCGATACATTCCAAAAGGAACGCCATGAGCTCAGTACCCGTCGTCTCATGCGAGATGGAATAGATATTACGGAGGAACTCCTGTTTCTGACGCCCGGGCTTATTATTGGAGAAATGGCTGCTGACGCGGCGGCGAAGATTCTTTGCCTTGCCCACATAGATGACCTTCCCTTTCTGGTCATGGAAATAGTATACACCGGGACTTTCAGGCAGACGTGCCAGTTGTTCGGCCGGGAGATTGGCTGGAAGGTATTGTTCCCGGCTGCCCGCTTTCAGCATGGCCCGGATATGTTCCAGCCCCCCACCCTGTAATATCTTTTCGAAGAGCAGGACAGTAGCGCCAGCATCCCCTCCGGCACGGTGGCGGTTGGGAATAGAAATGCCCAGGTGGTTGCAGATATTGCCAAGGCTATAGCTGGGTGCCCCGGGAAATGTCTTCCGGCTAAGACGGACAGTACAGAGCTTCCTGGTGTCCAGGTCCATGCCGCAGGCTTTCAGCTGATGTTTGATAAAGGAATAGTCGAAGTTAACGTTGTGAGCGACAAAGACGGCCCCGGAAAGCCATTCGTGGATGACATCGGCTATCTCATTGAAATACGGGGCATCAGAGACCATTTCATCGTTGATACCCGTAAGGGCCTGGACATACCGGGGAATGGGCATACCCGGGTTTACAAGGGTCTCATACCGCTTAAGTTCCCGGATTCCATCGTGTAACACAATAGCAACTTCTGTTATGGCGTTATTCGTAGCATAACCGCCGGTGGTTTCAATATCGACTATCGCGTACATTCTTTTCAAAGTTAAAAAGAAGTTTTCGGTTAACCCTCAATCCCTACCTCTACGAAAGCGTGTATTTGATTACTAACCCAAAATCCAATCCAGATGGAAAAAATGCACCCTTTTAAATCCAAGGTCTCTGAAAGCACTGTACTGACCTTTATTACGGCATTCCTGTACTTTTGTGCGATCATGGCCTTTGCTTATTTGTTTACAATGTCTCAATAATCTGTGAGGGGACGACGTATATCTTGTTGAAAAAGAAGGAATAAGGGCAAGTAGGCTATAAGAAGGCCTCCGATGGGGCCGGAAAAGGCCAAAAACCCGCTAAAAAGTTTTAGAATCTGGAAAATCGGGCTATCTTTGTATACAGATAGTCGACTACTTCTTACGACAACCTATAGCACGAGCAAAGTTTTTCGAACGGCAATCTTCCTTCTACACGCCAAGATCTTACAGAGAAACCAATCGCGTACCGACAAATCTCCGATCCCCTACGAATTCCACATTTAATCAGCTTGGTTTCACCCTAAAAAAATTATTTTTTTATGAAAAAGATCTCCTCTTTCCACATTAATGAAACATTGAAAACTGTATTGCTGGCCATTGGTTTTATCGGTTTGGTGATGTTCTTATCTTACCTCTACTGGTTTGCCTAAGGTTTGTCGATCTCTATATATTTATACGAACTCCCCGCAACCGGGGAGTTTCTTTTTTTTATCTTTGCCTCCCATTTAAAACGCATGGAATTAAGCAAGAACTATATCCCCGCCAATACAGAAGAAAAATGGAATACCCATTGGCTGCAGCAGCGCTATTTTAACAGTAAGCCCGACGGACGCCCCCCTTTTACCGTCGTTATCCCTCCCCCTAATGTGACAGGCGTTCTGCACATGGGCCATACCTTGAACGAGACGGTACAGGACATCCTCGTGCGGAAAGCCCGTATGAGCGGCTTTAACGCCTGCTGGGTGCCTGGCAGCGACCATGCTTCCATTGCCACGGAAGCAAAAGTCGTGGGTATGCTGAAGGAACGGGGGATCGATAAGCGTCAGCTGACCCGGGCGGAGTTCATGAAATATGCTTACGAATGGAAAGACAAGTACGGAGGCATCATCTATTCGCAGATACGCAAGCTGGGCTGCAGCGTGGACTGGGACCGGGTGGCCTTTACCATGGACCCCGACTATTATGCATCCGTCATAAAGATCTTTATCGACCTGTATAAACAAGGGCTTATTTACCGGGGAGCGCGGATGATCAATTGGGATCCCCTTGCAAAGACGGCCCTCAGCGACGAAGAAGTCGAGTACAAGGAAGAACAGGGCGTACTATACTATGTTCAATATAAGATCGTAAATGCCGATGGTACTCCCTATTCGGCTGCACCATCCCTTACCATCGCGACACAGCGTCCGGAAACCATCATGGGCGATACAGCCGTCTGTGTAAATCCTACGGACGAACGTTATCAGGGATTAAAAGGGAAATTCGCCATCGTCCCCCTTGTCAACAGACAGGTACCCATCATTTTTGACGAGTATGTAGATCCCGCATTCGGCACCGGCGCCTTAAAAGTGACGCCGGCCCATGATATCAATGACTATAACCTTGGGTTAAAGCATAACCTGCCCATCATCGATACATTGAATGAAGACGGGACGCTCAGCGCTGCCGCCGAAGTCTTCGTAGGCATGGAACGCTTCGCTGCCCGAAAAGCCGTTGTCCGGCAACTGATGGCCGACAACCTGCTGACAAAAGAGGAGACGCATATGACCCGTATCGGGTTCTCCCAGCGTACCAGCTGCGTTGTGGAGCCCCGTATCTCCACCCAGTGGTTTGTAAAGATGGCTGCGCTGGCAGAGCCTGCATTGAAAGCAGTAACGGAGGGATATATACGTATCCATCCGGGCGACAAGTTCCTCGCTACTTATAGATACTGGCTGGAGAATGTAAAGGACTGGTGTATCTCAAGACAGCTGTGGTGGGGTCAGCAGATCCCCGCCTGGTACGCGCCGGATGGGACCCTCCAGGTGGCCGCTACCCGTGAAGAAGCCTATGCCCAATTCGGCAAGACCCCTTCCTTCTCTATCGACGAGCTAAAACAGGACGAGGACGTGCTGGACACCTGGTTCTCCTCCTGGCTATGGCCCATAGAAGTTTTTAAAGGCGTTACCGATCCCGGTAATCATGACATCGCCTATTACTACCCCACTTCCGTACTGGTGACGGGTCAGGACATCATCTTTTTCTGGGTGGCCAGGATGATCATGGCCGGTCTGTACTTTTTTAAGGACGATGTGCCCATGGAAGAACGCATTCCCTTCAGGGATGTCTATTTCACAGGCATGGTGCGGGACAAGCAGGGAAGAAAGATGAGCAAGAGCCTGGGCAATTCACCCGACCTGCTGGCCCTCATCGACAAATATGGGGCCGATGCCGTTCGTTTTGGCATCATGATCTCCTCGCCAGCCGGTAATGACCTGCTGTTTGACGAAGCCGCGCTGGAACAGGGCCGTAACTTCAATAACAAGCTGTGGAATGCCCTCAAGCTGGTGAAAGGCTGGGAAACCCGCTTGCTGGAAGGAGCAGCTTCAACGCCCGCCGATGCAGGTTTCGCCGTCAAATGGTTCGGCAGCCGTCTGCAGGAAGCCCGCACCGACATCGAACAGCTATTCAAAGAATTCCGCCTGAGCGAAGCCCTGAAAACATTGTATTCATTGATATGGGATGATTTCTGCAGCTGGTACCTGGAATGGGTAAAACCAGGCTTCGAGCAGCCAATGGATGCAGCCGTATACCGCCATACCATCGCTTATTTCGAGCAATTGATGCAGCTGCTTCATCCTTTTATGCCTTTTATTACCGAGGAAGTATATCATCTGCTGGCTGAGCGTACCGATGATCTCTGTGTCCGTCAGTTCACCCCTATGGAAAAGCCGGATGCGGCCATCCTGGCGCAGGGCATATTGCTGAAAGAGGCCATCACCGCCATCCGGGATGCCCGTAACAAGGCGCAGGTCAAACCAAAGGAAGCCATCCATCTCCATATCCAATCCGAACAGGAAAAGGTCTATCGATTGATATCTCCTATCCTTTCCCGTCAGGTGAATGCAAAGGACATTGCTACCACGAAGGAAATGGTCCCAGGTACGCTGACGGTCGTTTCCGGCAAGGATAAGTTCTATATCGGTACTGACCAGAAAGTAGACACAGGTCTGCAAAGAGAGGAATTGCAAAAAGAGCTCGCCTATCTGAAAGGTTTCCTGGAATCCGTGAACAAAAAGCTCGGCAACGAACGGTTTGTACAAAATGCAAAACCCGAGGTAGTGGCCGTTGAGAGAAAAAAGCAGGAGGATGCCCTGGCGAAGATCAGAACTATCGAGGAAAGCCTGTCGCAGATCGGCTAGCGCTAGTTCAGCTCGTTCAATATCAGGTCCGACATGTCGAACCTGGGGAAATCGCTGTGATTGCTCAGCAGGATAATAAAAATGTCTTTGTCGAATTGCAGCCGGTCCTTGCCCAGCCGGGCCCTGATCACTTTATACTGTTTGTTCTTTCTGGAATAGGTTTCATTGTACACCTGGGACACTGCTTCGGAGAGGTCGATAATATGCAACCCCTTTTTTCCCGTCAGCCTGTAGAAGCCGTCACAGGTATATGGAGTGGTGGGATAATTCTCCGGTATCTTCTCTATCGCCCTGCGGATCAGGTTCAATGGGTTGATGGTTTTCACCGTCACTTCGGACAAAGACCTGACGTCCTCCTCCATTCCTATTACCCGGATACCCATGTCCGGGGGAGCCACTGATTATTGGTGTCAGGTATCTTGAAAATAAACTTCCCTTCTTCGTTGCTCATGGTCTTCATACATGCAGGAGGGGAGTTGATGCCATGAAAATAACTAT
>DASZVM010000851.1:0-3605 GCA_035547295.1 Puia sp.
GATAGCTTTTATTACCCGCAGATAGTAATACAGCGAAATGACCATATTGAGGGCAGCGATGCCGATGAATATATAATTCCCCTTCCCCGCACCCGCCATCAGCAAAAAGAATTTCCCAAAAAAGCCCGCCGTAGGCGGTATGCCTGCCAAGGAAAATAAAGAGAGCGCCATTATCCAGGCGAGCAAAGGATTGGTAGCATATAGTCCCTTGTAGTCGTCGATATCTTCCCGCCCCGTCTGCGTACTGATAAAGTTCACGACACCAAAAGCGCCCAGGTTGGAAAAAATATATACCAGTATAAAATAGATCACCGATGCATCCCCCGCGCGCGAGCTGCCCGTGACGCCCGCCAGGATGAACCCTGACTGCGCGATGGAAGAAAAGGCCAGCAACCGCCGGAGCTTGTTCTGACGAAGGGCGAACAGATTGCCCGTCACCATGGTCAGCACGGACAAAAGCACCAGTATCCTGTACCAGCTGTCCGCCACAGGCTTAAAGACAGTATACAACATCTGGATAAATATAAAGAATACCGCACCCTTGGAGATGACGGATAAATAAGCGGTCACCGTAACAGGCGATCCTTCATAAACGTCCGCCGTCCATAAATGAAAAGGGACAGCCGATATCTTAAAGGCAAACCCTGACAGGATCAGGATAAACGCAAAAAGCTGGAGAGCGCTGCCGTTGAGATACTGAGCGATGGCGTCAAAGCCCAGGGTCCCCGTTGCCCCATACAGCAGGGAGATGCCAAATAAAAGCAGGGCGGAGGAAAAGGCGGAGGACATGATAAACTTCATGGCAGCCTCGGAAGATTGTCTTTTTTCCAGGTCGAAGCCGGACAGGGCTGTCAGCGGAATGGTCGATAGCTCAAGCCCCAGATAGAACATCAGCAGGTTGCCCGACGAGATCATAAAGAAAAAACCCGCCAGCGTAGATAACAGCAATATATAGAACTCCGTGGCCTGCCGGTGATCCTTCAGCCAGCTGTACGCTTGCAGCGAAACGATCAGCGTTCCCAGGTTGAGTATGTTCTTCTCCAAAACCAGCAGCTTATTGGTATGGAACATGCCATTGAACAAAGTGGCTTCCCGGCAGCCCCAGAAGCCCAGGATAAAATTCACCGCCAGCAGCAGGTTGACAAGATTGAGGATGACTTCCGTCCTGTACGATGCCGCCCCTACCTTTATAAACAAAAGAAGGAAGATGATACCCGCAATCAATAATTCCTGTCGCAACGAAAGAATGATGTCAGCCCACATAGATTTGTTTATTTTATATTCAGCAGCTCGCTCAGCCAGAAAGGCGCAACGCCTATGGCAATAATGCCGGCACCCAGTAAGACGGCCGCCAGCCTCTCATTCCATGTCGCATCCGCAAGCCCGTTATATTCCGGGTCTTTCACAGGCCCCATGATCGTTTGCCCTGTCGCACGGAGAATATACACCGCCGTGATCACGATAGAGGCGCAGGCCAGTATCGTTGCAAGACGATACCCTGTACCCGTCCGCTGCCAGGAACCCATAAAGACCGTGATCTCCGCCACAAAACCGCTGAGACCGGGCAGCCCCAAAGAGCAAAGACCGGCTATCACGAATACCGTTGAAATAAACGGCATCACTTTCAGCAGCCCTCCCAGCCGCTCAACCAACCGCGTATGCGTCCTGTCATAGATCATCCCGATGGCGGCAAAAAAGAGGGCTGTCATCAGCCCATGAGAGATCATCTGCATCACCGCCCCCGTGACAGCCGTCCTGGTCAGCATGCCGATGCCCAGCAGGATAAAACCGCAATGGCTGATGGACGAGTATGCATTGATATATTTCAGGTCTTTCTGCATCATCGTGGCAAAGGCCCCATATACGATCGCTATCGTCGCCAGCAGGATAATGACAGGTGAATATTCACGCGCCGCTTCCGGCATAAGAAAGACCGCCACCCGCAGACAGCCATAACCGCCCAGTTTCATGGAAATCCCTGCCAGGAACATCGACGCTGCCGTGGGCGCGGAAGAGTGACCATCCGGCACCCAGGTATGAAAAGGGAAAAGCGCCGTAAAGATGCCAAAGCCCACGAATAAAAGAGGGAAAAATCTTCGTTGCGCTTCCAGGGGGAGATGCATTTGCGCAATCGTCAGCCAGTCAAAAGTATACCCGCCTCCGCTGCCGCCCGTGTTGTAATACATCCCCAGCAGTCCCACAAACACCAGGGCCGACCCACCCATGAGCATGAGCGCCAGCTTCATGGCGCTGTACTCTTTCTTTCCGCTGCCCCATATCCCGATGAGCAGGAACTTCGGTATCACCGAGATCTCCAGGAAAAAGAAAAGCGTGAACAGATCGAGAGAAAGAAAGAACCCATAAGCCCCTGCGCTGAGAAAGATCAGTAAGAAAAAGAATTCTTTTCCCCACTGCTGTATCCGCCACGACACCAGCACAGCCGCCACCATGACAACCGCCGTCAGCAGGATCATGGCCACCGAGATACCGTCCACACCCACATGGTACCAGATGTCCAGCGGCTGGAACCAGGCATGCCGGTACTCGAATAGCATACCCGTACCGCCCGCGGCGCGTTCTTTCCAGTACAGGATCAATAACCCAAAAGACAGCAGCAATTGCACCATAACCCCCGCCAGGGATACCCAACGGACTCCGTTGAGACCCCGGCAGAATATAACGGCTATCGCCGTGATGAGTGGCATCAGCACCAGCAATGACAGGTTCATGTGTATATATAAATAAATAAAACTGCTAATACTGCTATCCCCGCAAAGAAATACAGGGTATAATCCTGTACCCTCCCTGATTGGAACCCTTTTATCCCCGCTGAGATCCTTGCCGTAACTCCCGCCAGGGCATTCATCAACCCGTCCACGATATTCCTGTCTATCCACGCCGCAGGCCTGCCGATGAGATTGAAAATGATCTTTTTTGTAACAAAGGAATATATCTCGTCGATATAAAATTTGTGATAGGCCAGCCGGTACAGCCCCCCGATGGCTGCAGTTGCCTTCCGTGGTCTGTCATTTTCTTTCTGGTACAGGTAGCCGGCAAGCAGAATACCCAGGAGCGCCAGTGTCACAGGAGCAATGAAGGACAGCCCCATGTCATGCGCCTCCAACGGCCTGCCATCGGAAGTGACGAGCCGGGAAAAAGGTATAAACCCCGCAAACGCCGCCCCGATTGCCAGCACCACCAACGGTATCTTCATGGAAGCAGGCGCCTCCCCGTGACCGGATGCATCGCCATGACCGGCTGCGCCCCCAACTCCACCCGGCGCCTTCCAAAAAACAGAAAAATACAGGCGGAACATATAAAAAGCCGTCAATCCCGAGGTGAACAGCCCGATAGCATACACAAATTTATCAGCATGATATGCCGCCAGCAGGATACCCTCTTTGCTGAAGAATCCCGAGAAAGGCGGTATCCCCGCAATAGCCAGACAGGCGACCAGAAAACAGACGTGCGTCAGCGGCATCGATCTTCGCAGTCCTCCCATATCCCTCATTTCATTGCTGTGCACCTTATGGATGATCACTCCCGCGCAGAGGAAGAGCAATGCCTTAAAAAAAGCATGAGTAAAGAGATGGAACATGCCTGCC
>DASZVM010000852.1:0-1738 GCA_035547295.1 Puia sp.
TGCTAAGGAACAATATATACCAGTAGCGTTCCTTTTTGGGGAGATAATATTGAAGGTTATTGCTGACAAAGCCACAGGACAGGGCAACCAGGGTATTGGCCACGGCGCTGTCTGACAACGCTACCCCGAACTTTAATCCAAACCCCATCAACAGGAGGGTCTGCATGAAGGCCCAGATGAGCCACCAGGATATAAAGATGAGGAGGAACCTTCCGATGGATAGCGGTGCTCTTGCCATATTATAGTAATTCCAGCAGCTTGTGTGTACCGTTACCCTGTATGTGGGCTGCCTTTTTGTTGGTGAACTCTATATAGCGGTCGGGATCATCCGTCTCCTGGATGCGTGAATATACTTCGGCGCCGTCCAGCAACCCGCTGAGCTTATAGAGCTCTGCTACATTGATAAATTTCCATTGCACGAGCTTTTGTTCATGGTTGTAGAACCCGTCCTGCTCTTTTTCACCAATGATCAGGGCCTTCCTGAATGCTTCTTCTTCGTCAATGGCATTGATCAGGCGAAGCTGTTCATCGAATTGGGGGGTATGGTCGCCATCCCCGCAGATGATCCGGAAAACGATCTTTGAAAGATACCAGTTCATGGATAATGCTTTTGGATTAAAAATTCTTTAGTTCGATGCCGCCGAAAAAGGAGGTGCCATCCAGTATCAGCACTTTTTCGGGATTGGTGACTGCGGGCTGCTGCCGTTTGTCTTCAAAGCCGGCGAATATGGCCGTTATCTCCGAGCGGACTTCCCAATGGGCCGGTACGATGATCTTGGTACCCCCCATCACCTGCGTGACATCCATCCGTATGATGCCGGTGAAGTCGGCCTGGGTGAGGTCGAGCTCTGTGCCTCCCATAATGCTGGTGACATCCCCGCCTTTGAAATTCTTTGATACGATCTTCCTGTGTACGCCGCTGAAAATGGCTGTCGAGTCTATAAAATCTTCAGAAGAATAGCCTTCCCTGGATGAGGAGAAAGTGTGTCCCCAGTTCCTTCTTTCCCAATGCTTTTTTTCCCATTCTTCACGCCATTGCCTGCGCCATTGCCGGCTATGGGTACGGGGTGAGAAGATGACGATCAGGCCTACGAAGATGAGCACGGCCGGCCATATAAAACGTCGCAAGGGGAGGTCGGGGTAATAGTCCTGCATCATAAAGAATCCGCCTACCAGTATAAGGATGATCCAGGCGCCTCCACGGAAATTATGTCGCAGACCGATGAACAGGCCAATAGCGATGAGGAGCACATGCCAGCTGAAGAGCCAGCCCGGCAAGGGAAAGCCCATCTGATCCAGCAGCAGGACCCCGCCAATCAACAACAGGAATATCCCTGCCCCGATACGCCCGCCGCCGCCTCTACCCCCATATTTTACATTGTCATCCGTCATTTTGTTGAATTTTAACCAAATCTAGGATGTTACGTCAGCCTATGCAAGGGACAATAGGCGGTATTCCGGGAACAGGCGGCGAAAGGAGGGATTTTGTCGGTGGAGATGTGAGAGCGGCATGAATTTTTCTAAAGATACGGTAAACGTATCATAATCGCATGTTGCACAAAGCCATACCGGACAGAGAGCACCTTGCCCGGGCAAAGGCCCTGGAGACAGAAGGGGAGGTGGAGGAAGCCATGGAAGTCTACCAGCGGGTGCTTAAGAACGATCCTTTGAATGAGACGGCTGTCGGCCGGCTCCTGGTGCTTTATCGCCGGCAAAAAGCATATAAGGAGGAATTGGC
>DASZVM010000853.1:0-5195 GCA_035547295.1 Puia sp.
TATATAATCTAACTATTTATCAATTAATTGTATGCCTTAAATGACGAATTGGGTATAATTGGGTATTTCTACGGGCATTAACTATTTTTACGATCTTTATTGGGTATAATGGGGTAAAAAAGTCGAAAAGCAGCTTGAAAATCTGGCAATCAAAAAATTTGATTCAAGGGACGAACAGGAGGTTGCTTATCGGGGCAAACCGCAATACGGTGAAGAAGCATCTTGAAAGCCTCGTTGAGGCCAAGCAGTTACGACAACAAGGCGCTGGGCGAGGTGCGTGGTATTCTCTTTCTTACTTATATGAAACTCTTTTTACTCTAAAATTGCCGGAAATATTATGAGTTCCTCCATAATTAACGGAAAATCGTCCTTCTACAATTCCTCCATAGTCAGGATCACGCCTGGTAATTGTGATCTCGCTACGTGGATCGAACGCATAATCGACGCCATTTATTTTTAACCCTGTCGGTAGGCCTTGTACAGAACTATAGTAGAAATAATTGCCTCCCACTTCCGGGAAATATCCCTGAAAGATTATTCCCTGACCATTATTGTCAATAGTAATGATATTTGGATAGGAGAGGTCGGTGTATGCTTCGGTCAGGACCGGGCTATTGGCTGTAGCGTTAACTGAAATGCTGTAGCTCGTGGTATCGATCCTGTAATTGCAAAAGAGCTGAGGTGCATTCTTGCAAGCGTAAATATTCATGTCGATCCTATATGGTCTGTCCGGGTAATTCACGCCCAGCATAATGTTGGTGGTATCCATCGCCTTGCCGGAGTTGTCTTTTAGAACAACAGTTCCAAGATCGTAATTCCACGTTATCCAGTTCATGAACTTAAAGGCTCCATCGACTATCGATGTGGCATATGCATCTTTTGCTGCTATTTGATAGGAACTGGAAAGAACGGCTGTTCCACTTTTCAAAGGTGTGCCGTCGCAATTAAAAGCTTTTCCATAAATGGTGACCAGATCGACCCTGTCCTGCATCGTAAACGTCTTTACTGTCGAAGTACTGAAAGAACCCAAATCTTCTTCCTTGAGCGGAATGCTGATGCCATTTACAACGTGGTCATTGATAATATTCAGCTTAAGGTTTTCATTGGAAGGGACGAACAGCAGGGCATTACCGTCAGCATCAGTGCGACCGTCGGCAACTTCCCCCATGTTATTCTTTATCACTACCCGGGTATTGGGTACAGGTATGCCGCTGTTGCTCCTCAATTGTAGTGTTATATAGACACCATCCACAGGGGCAGCGAAGTTCCAGAATCCATTGTGGTCAATTCTTTTTATATAGTAGCTGCCGGATCTTTTGGCGTAGCCGTTCTTTTGCCATAGATGACCCAGGTTGCTTAAAGTCCAGACAGGAATACTGTCGGGTGCTGAAGCTGCCTGCGCAGGTTGAATTGCCAGCTGCAGGATCGTAGTGTCGGTGGACCTGATGTCCTTAGCGCCAGGGACAATAAAGTAAATTCCATAAGAATTGAGAAACCATCTTTTATTGTTGTCATCTCCTGCTGGATAGCATGGCAAGCTGGCGGCGTAATCAGTGATGGAAGGATGTAAATATGCGAAGTTTGCTGCTGCATTGACAGCTCCTGACGGAGGTTCAAAAGCAAACGGTGGTAAAGTTATTTTACCATTACCCGGCAAATCGTAGGTTTCAGTTGCCAGGTTGCTTAGCTCTACCAAGGTGGGATGCAATATTTCTACGTCAATATAATTCTTTGATGAGGCGGTGACCGGCAAGGTTTTAGGAACATCCAAAATATTGGAAGTAGTATGGGTGCCCCTGGAAAGAATGGTGGTGCTGTATTTATCTGTTGTGATATTGTCGAGATTGAAGTATTTATATTTATCGGAATAGTCAAACGAGGTATTATCCATTTCGATATCGACCTCATCAACAGTCTGCACATTGTTGATGGTATATGCCACCAGGCTGGTGTTTACCGGCGTAGCGATGGGGATAGGCGTATAAGGCGAGGGTGGGTCAACGTGTGGTCTGTCCGGATTTTTTTTACAATTGCTAAAAAGTAAAAGAGTGACAACGGTAAGGAAGGGGTAACGCATAGGGAAGTAAGATAATGCAAAACCTCAGGTAAACAAATTTATCTCGTCTCCGGCGCCCGGTCGTTTATCGCTTTAACGTGCCCTATTACAATGGATTATGCTGAAAAAGAAAACGGGAACCCTCAATTTTTTTTGAAGATTCCCGTTCGGTGGTCCCGTCCAGAATCGAACTGGAATCCAGGGCTTCGGAGACCCTTATACTATCCATTGTACTACAGGACCAATTGAAAAAAATTACCCAATTACCATAGTCTGTCATCCGGACGTCATTTCAGGAGCTCCCGGAGGTTGCTGCTGAATATTTTTACGGCAATGGCCAGCAAAATTACGCCAAAAAATTTACGTATCGCAATCATACCTGCTTCTCCTAAAATTTTTTCGATGGAATTCAGGGATTTAAGCACGATAAAGATGATGATCAGGTTGATCAGGATGGCCAACAGCACGGTGGTGGTGTCAAAATTAGCTTTCAGGGACATAATGGTCGTCAAAGTGCCTGACCCGGCTATCAGGGGGAAGGCGATGGGTACCAGCATGGAGGCCTTGGTATCGGGCTCGCTTTTAAAGAACTCCACCCCCAGCACCATTTCCAATCCCAGGATGAAAATAACGATGGATCCACCTACGGCAAAGCTGCGCCGGTCAAGTCCGAGGATCTGCAGAAGTTTTTCACCTGCAAAAAGAAAGGCGATCATGAGTATCCCGGAGATCAGGGTGGCCTTACCCTCGTGGAGACCACCCAGCTTTTTCTTCAGGGCATGCAACAGGGGTATGCTGCCGATGATGTCTATTACGGCAAACAAGGTGAAAGTCATGGTAAGGAGCTGGTTCCAGTCGAAGCCCTGCTGCATGGGACAAAGTTACGCTGATCGGTCTGCATTGCCGGAATAAAAGCTTTTTGGCTTGTGCTGTTCCTTTTCACCCGAAGCCAGGTTGGACAATATCTCATACCGCAGGTCTTCCGGCCTCCCGTATACGCGTATCACACAGCCATAATGAAGGGAAAATACTTTAAAGCTGTCTATCAGGGGTGTGCCTGTGATGTGAGAGAGGATGCTGCGGATGACCCCGCCATGGGCCACGATGGCTGTAGCTGCACGGTCATCAGGGAGCCGGCTGTTACATATATTAAGGAAGCTTCCTGTCACCCGTTGATGCAGGTCCAGGTAGCTTTCTCCCCCGGGGATCCGTATCCGTACAAAATCGTTCATCCATGGGCCGACCACCTCTTTCGGCAGATCGTCCCAGCCCCGCATTTCCCATTCTCCGCAATGGATCTCCATAAGCCGGGGGTCGAGGTGGACGGGATACCCGGGGAACAAATGAGCCGCCAGCCGGGCACAGCGTTGCAACGGGCTGCTATACACCGAAGAAAAGCCCCCCGGCAGATGCTGACGGATGACGGCTGCCTCTTCCATGAAGCTTTCCGTGACATCCAGGTCCGTCTGTCCATAACAGATGCCCTTGCCCACCGCGGGTGTTGTATGCCTTATCAAATAGATATCGCTCATGCTCATAAGATATACCTCCAGACAATGACCCATCCCAGATAAACGGCGATCTCCGTCACCTGCTGTATCGCCCCCAGACAATCCCCGGTGTACCCGCCGATCCATTTTTTAAAATATTTCGCCAGCTCATAGGTGGCCCAGGCGGCGGGAAGGATCACCAGCCAGAAAGGCCAGGGGAAAAAAAACAATGGCAATATACCAAATAAGATGGCTGCCAGGAGCTCGCCCGGGGCAAGTTTCCGGCTGGTGACCGGCTTGGACTTGCTATGCTCCGGGTCAGTCACGTTGTCCAACCATTGAAGAGTGAGGACAGGCATCAGCCTGCTGAGACTATGGGCCGTCATCACCGCGCCGATGAAATACCTGTAATTATAAAAGATCAGACGCACGGGATGATTGAGCTCAGGGGTAAAAGAGGGCAGCTCACGCAGCAGGAGGAATTTACTGCCCAGGATGACGATAAGCCCGATGACGCCAAAAGCCCCCACCCGGCTGTCTTTCATAATAAGAAGTATCTTTTCCTTTGTCCACCCGCCCCCGAATCCGTCGCAAACGTCCGCAAAGCCATCCTCGTGAAAGGCCCCTGTCGTCAGCAGTCCGGCGATCATGGAAGCAAGCATGCCGATGTCCGAAGACAGCAGACGGGAAAAAACAAGGAATACCAGGACGGATATGCCTCCCACGATCCAGCCCACCAGGGGGAAGTACTTTGCTGCCTTCTCCAGGTATCCGGGCTCATGCCCGACGGACTTCGGGACCCTTATGCGGGTGAAGTACATGACGGCTGTCAGGAATATCTTCCATTGCTTTGTCATATTCACCTTATTCATTCCTGTTGACGCCGGCGGACTCGAACGAAGCCATTTCCCGGAGGAATGCCAGGGCTGATTGTACGATGGGATAGGCCATCGCTGCTCCTGTCCCTTCACCCAGCCGCATACCCAGGTTCAGCAAAGGGCGTACATCCAGGTATTCCAGCATACGCTGATGCCCACGCTCGCCGCTGGTGTGGGAAAATATGCAATGATCTTTTACTGCCGGGTCCAGTATGGCTGCCAGCAACAAGGCCGCTGTCGTGATAAAGCCGTCTACCAGGATCACCATCTTTAAAGCAGCGGCCTCCAGGTAAGCGCCTGTCATCATGGCGATCTCAAACCCGCCTACATGCTGCAGGATAGTGGTAACATCGGGTGTGGCGACGATGGAAGGATAATGCTTGCGATGAACGGATCGCAGCGTCGTAATTTTTGTCTCCAGCTGCTGATCGTTGACCCCTGTCCCACGTCCGGAGCATTCGTCCACAGGGAGGCCCGTGACAAAGCTCATGATAAGCGAGGCGGAAGACGTATTCCCTATACCCATCTCTCCCAACCCGATGCAATTGCAACCGTCCTTATGCAGACTGCGTACGATGTTCTTCCCTGCCTCCATTGCTTTTACTGCTTCTTCCCGGGTCATCGCATCCTCTTCCAGGTAATTGCGCGTACCGTATCCTATCTTTTCATGGATCAAAGAGACATTTCCAAAATCAAAGTTCACACCTGCGTCCACGACCTTTAATACAATATCGTGCTGCCGGCAAAATACGTTGATGGCGGCGCCTCCGT
>DASZVM010000854.1:0-4462 GCA_035547295.1 Puia sp.
GGCCCTGATCAAATGGCAGAAAGTGATCAATACTTTCCGTCTCAGGGTGCTGACCCATCTCAGCAAGCGCGCGGATGATCCTGACCTGAATGTAGCCGGTCAGTTCGCTATGATCCTCGGCAATCCGGCCAAATATCCCATCATGACGGATATGAGCGATAACCTGCAGTATGTTTATAATGCTCAGTACAACCGGTATCCTCAGAATAGCCAGGTCTTTGGTACCGAGCCGCTGCGTTTCAATATGGCGTCGACCTATGTAGATTCCGCGGCCGCTTTGCACGATCTCCGGGTGATGATGGTCTGTGAGCCGGCCCGCGGACGAGGTTTTTCAGACACCTCCTTTAATGCTTTCAGGGGAGCCAACCCGGGTCTTGACCTGAGCACCATGGCAGCCGGTGTGAACAGCAATTCCACCAATATTTACAGTCTGCTGAACCGTCACCGTTATTATGAAACGCTTGTGGGCGAGCCTACCCTCCTGCTGAGCTATCCGGAAATGTGTTTCAATATCGCGGAAGCCATCACAAGGGGGTGGGTCACCGGTGATGCCGAAGACTGGTATAAGAAGGGCATTTTTGCCGATTTCAGTTTTTATGGCGTTGCCGACGGCGCTAATATCGTTACCTTTCAGAAACCCAGCGGTCTCCTGGGAGAGGACGTGAGCTATACCGTGCAATTCAGCTATGCAGACTATTACGCTCAAAA
Organism: Puia sp.; assembly: GCA_035547295.1. Classification (GTDB taxonomy): domain Bacteria; phylum Bacteroidota; class Bacteroidia; order Chitinophagales; family Chitinophagaceae; genus Puia. The sequence goes on from DASZVM010000854.1 coordinate 709, forward strand.
ACTGGTGAAATATGATGCCGCCGATCCTGCTCATGCGCTCGAACAGGTGCTGGAGCAGAAGTACCTGGCCTTTTTCAGGAATTCCGGTCTGGAAGGCTATTATCAGTGGAGGCGAACGGGCGTTCCTGCCTTCCTTCAGGGCCCCAGCCAATCGGGTTATGGCAATGGAGGCACTATTCCTTTGCGTTTCCAGTATCCGCTGTCGGAGAAGAACGTCAATACCACGAACTATACCAATGCGGTCAAGAGCCAATATGGAGGCAATGATGACATTAACACGGCTATGTGGCTGATAAAATAATATATATGCGAAAGATATTCTATAGCTTACTGATCCTCTGCGGCGCGCTGCCCTGCGCCGCGCAGACCCACCGTACCGAGAACCTTGTCATCTTCACCCTGGATGGGATGCGCTGGCAGGAGGTGTTCGGCGGGATCGATTCTGCATTGACAGACAACAAACAGTATACGAGGGATAAGGCGGGGCTCAACAAGAAATTTTACAGCCCGGACATCCGTGAAAGACGAAAAAAGCTCTTTCCTTTTTTATGGACCACGGTGGAAGAAAAGGGGCAGCTGTATGGCAACAGGAACATCGGCAACCTCGTCAATGTGACCAACCCGTACCAGTTCTCCTATCCCGGCTATAATGAGATCTTCACCGGGTACCCCGATACTGCCGTCAATTCCAATGATAAGATCCTGAACAGGAATACCAATGTGCTGGAGTTTATCAACAAGCAAAAAGGGTTCTCGGGTAAGGTTGCCGCTTTTACTACCTGGGACGTATTTCCTTATATTCTTAACACGGTCCGCAGCGGACTTTATGTAAATTCGGGTGTGGACACCCTCCATTTCTCCGACAAAGGATTGCAGGTGGTGAATGAGATGCAGTTCCTGGCGCCGCAGCCGCTGGAAGTAAGACCCGATGTGATCACCTATTTTGCCGGGAAGGAATATCTGAAGACCTATCGGCCCAGGGTGCTCTACATCGCTTTTGATGAGACGGATGATTTTGCCCATGCCGGTCTGTACGATCAGTATATCGACCAGGCCCATGCGGAAGATGCCATGATCGGGGACCTATGGAATACGCTGCAGTCGATGCCTGCCTACAAGGACAAGACAACCCTTATCGTCACCTGTGATCATGGCAGGGGCGACAAGATAAAAGATAACTGGCGTCATCATGGGAAGGAGATAGAGGAGTCCGGTTGCACCTGGATGGCTGTGATAGGCCCGGATACGACCCCTGCAGGCGAGGTCAGCACCCATACCCAGCTTTATCAGAAACAATGGGCGCCGACGATGGCCGCCCTGCTGGGCTTCCGGTTCCAGCCGGACCATGGGACCGCGGAGCCTGTGCCGACTGTATTAAAATAATGCTCAATGGATATCAAACAAGCGAGACAGACAGTGGACGAGATCTTCGAAATGTACAGCAATTACGGCGGCGAGGAATATGCCGGTGAAAAGGTCTCACAGCTGGAACACATGGTACAGGCTGCCCAGCTGGCAGAGGAGGAAGGTTATGATGAAGAGGTAATACTGGCGGCCTTCCTTCATGATATCGGTCATATCACCGAGACGGCAGCCTCGGAGGCAGGCCGTATGGGAGCGTTCGGCATCAAAGACCACGAAGCCATCGGGGCGGAATTCCTCCGTGAGAAAGGGTTTTCAAAAAAGGTAGCCCGGCTGGTGGAATCCCATGTAGAGGCAAAAAGATACCTGACAGTAAAGGACCCTGCCTATTATGCCAGGCTTTCTGAAGCCAGCAAACGTACCCTGGAGTATCAGGGAGGGCCGATGACGGAAGAAGAGGCCCTGGCTTTCGAGCAGTATCCTCTTTTCGACCTGATCATCAGGATGCGGCTTTGGGATGAGGAGGCGAAAATTGAGAACAAGCCGCTGCCTGACCTGGAGCGATACCGGGAAATGATGTATCGACACCTGATCACTATATAAGCTATGAACAATATTCAACTGGTTGTATTTGACATCGCGGGTACCACAGTCGCCGACAACGGCCAGGTAGCCGGCGCGTTTACGGATGCTTTCCGGACTTCCGGCGTGGAGCTTCCCGTAGAAGAGGTAAAAAAGGTAATGGGCTTTCGCAAGATCGACGCCGTCCGTCTGCTCCTGGACAAATTCTCGCCGGGCAGTCCATCCGGCGCTGAACGGGAATCGCTTATTACGGAGATCCATGACCGTTTTATCCGGGGGATGATCTCGTTCTACCGGCAAGACCCTGATCTGAAACCTTTGCCGTATGCCGGACAACTTTTTTCCAGGCTGCGGGAGAAGGGCGTTAAGATAGCGCTGAATACGGGCTTTACCCGTGCCATCACGGATGCCATCCTTCAACGGCTCCACTGGGATAACGGGGCCGGAGGGATCGACAAGGTCATCTGCAGCGACGAAGTGCCTCAGGGCCGTCCTGCTCCCTATATGATCCACCGGCTCATGTCGGAGCTGGGGGTGGCTGCTGCGGGTAATGTGCTGAAAGTAGGCGACACGGAAGTGGATGTGGAAGAAGGACGGAACGCCGGCTGCGGTCTTGTGGTCAGCGTCACTACCGGCGCTTATACCCGCGACCAACTGCGGCAATACCGCCCGGACTATATCATCGACAGCCTGGAAGAGCTGATGCCAATCATCGATAATGCCTGAGACGGTGATCATATCGCCGGATCCGGTGTCTGCCGGGCGTCGGCTGACGCTGAAAGGCAGGCTCTCGTCCAGCCCTGCCTGGGTATTTATCCTTTATGTGTCCTTCTCTTCCTTTGTGGTCTATTCCTGCATGTATGGTTTTCGCAAACCATTTACTGCTGCGTCCTATGAAGGCATTCGTCTTTTTGGGATCTCCTATAAGGTCGTGCTGGTCATCTCGCAGGTCATCGGGTATATGTGCAGCAAGTTCTATGGCATCCGTTTTATCGCTGCCATGCAGCCTTCCCGAAGGGCGGGATATATTATCCGGCTGGTCCTTATCTCCTGGGTATCCCTGCTGCTCTTTGGCGTGGTGCCCATGCCGTACAACTTTATCTTTATGTTCATCAATGGTCTCCCCCTTGGCATGGTATGGGGGCTTGTATTCGGGTTCCTCGAAGGCCGGCGGGTTACCGAGCTGATGGGGGCCATCCTCGCCACCAGCTTTATTTTTGCGTCCGGTGTGGCCAAGACGGTGGGCAAGGGGCTGATGCTCTATGCCGGCATCAATGAGCAATGGATGCCCTTTATAGCAGGCGCCGTATTTATCGTGCCGCTGCTGCTGGGAACCTTTCTTTTAAACCAGACACCCCCGCCCACCGCTGCTGATATCGCCCAGCGTACCGTGCGTCTGCCCATGGACCGGCAGCAGCGGAAGGATTTCCTCCGGAGATTCGGTTTTGCCCTCATCCCGGTGATCATAGCTTATGTGATGCTGACCATCCTTCGCGACTTTTGCGAGGATTTTGCCAATGAGCTGTGGACGGAGACGGGCTTTATGCACCGTGCGGACGTTTTTGCCGGCACCAGCACCATCGTCTCGCTGATCGTACTGGTCGTGATCGGGGGCTTTTTTCTGATAAGAAATAATTACAGGGCCTTCCAGCTGAACAATGTCATCATCATCGGCGGATTTGTGCTGGCGGCAGGCGCGACAGTGGGATATCACCTGGGACTGCTCTCTCCTGTAGCCTGGATCATCACGGCCTCGGCGGGTCTTTACCTGGGCTATATTCCCTATAACTGTTTTTATTTTGAAAGGATG
>DASZVM010000855.1:0-3518 GCA_035547295.1 Puia sp.
AGCCGGCAGCCCGGAGATCCCCTGTCCACCCCCAGCGGCGGCCAGCCCCGGATCCCAAAACTCCGTATCGACCCCATGAGGGATATAATGCGCCTTCTCCCTGTATTCTCCGGGCACCTTCTCCAGGAGGTTGGTGGAGACACAGACGATATGCCGGGCCCTCCGCATGGCCCTTCGCTGCAACACATTATACTTCAGGAACATGAACACCTTCTGTCTTGGCTCGTGATAGACGGTGATACCGGGCAGCACATGAAAAGTGACGGTAAAGCTCCGCTTTCTCAGAAAGAACGTGCAATCTTCATAGAGCGCATGCACCGCATCGAAACCCTTTGAAAGCCGGCGCCCTTTCCACGAAATCCCTATCCTCTTCAAAAAAAGAAAATCCCTCTTCGACGCTTTGATCGTCACCACATGGATGCCATACTCGTCCGTATAGCTCTTCTCTTCCCTATCCCAGGTGACAAGCGTCACTTCATGCTCCCTGGCGGCATGGACGACCATCCGCTGAAATCCGCTATACCGGGAATGATGGGAATTATTGGACCAATGATGGGATAAAAACAAAATCTTCATGCCTTATTTTTGATCTTGACCTTGACAAAATTCTTGAGTATCCCCATTACCCTCAGCCCGGAAATGAGGGTACCGCTCACAGGGCCCCGGTGCTTGATGGAATAATAAAAGATCTTATGCAGCGAATTGATGGAGTACCTGTTCTTAAAGCTCCTGAACAGGGATCCCGCCGTCGGGTTGTTATATACCGCCCCCGAAGAGGTCAATTTTACATTCTCATACACTTTTGCATTCCAGGAGATCATCACCTTATAGCCTTTTTTGGAAGCATTGTACGTATAGTCTGTCTCCGAGCTGTACTGCACAAGCTTTTCGTCATACAGCCCATGCCGCAGAAAAACCTCCATCGGGTAAAGGATCCCCCGGCCCGACAGCACGACGGACGGCTTCAGCCCGGCTATCTCGTTTTCCTTCACGGGAGAGAACTTTGGTACATAGTTGTATTCCTTCAGGACGAAATTCACCTTCTCCACCCCTGAAAAGGTCATCAGACGAGGCTCCGTCACGGACAACGAGACAGACCCGATGATGGAATTCTCCCCGCTGGCAAAATGGTCATTGAGTATAATGTCTATGTAGTCCGGTTTGAATGTAAGGTCGTCATTCAACGTCAGCACAAAATTACAATCCAGGGTCTGCGCCCTTTTGATCCCTTCATTGATAGACTTCGTATACCACCAGTTGCCGTCCCCATGGACGATCTCCACTTCCGGGAATTCTTTTTCCAGCATCTCCCTCGTGCCATCCGTGGACCCATCGACGACGGCAATGATCACCAGGGACCAGGGCATCCTCCCCATCTTCTGCGCCTGCAAGCATTGCAGACATTTTCTTAAGCTTTCTTTTCTGTTAAAAGTAGGAATAACAGCTCCTATTCTTGCTTCCTTCATATACCTAATTGCATTTTCCGGCTCCTTTTCCGCACCATGACAGGACCAAAGCTCAAACCACAGTAAGTCACCAGCGCAATAAAAAATACCTTGAAAAAATAATCTTCCGAGAACCCAAGGATCAGGATGAGCGCTACGCCCATCAGGGCATTGATCTTGTCCTGCACCACGGAATAGAACGACTTGTACAGCAACCTCAGCCAGATGCAAAAGAACAGGATGCCATAGGTGCCCAGCAGCACGCCCAATCCATTGTTCCTGTGCAACGCCTTTGCATCGATGTTGAAATAGTTCCTCCCGAACTTCATCTCCACATTCCTTCCCGCGCCGATGAACGGATGGTCCTTCAGCTCTCTCATATCCGCCAGAAAGCTGTTGAACCGGCTCTCGCCCGGCACGCCTTTATGAGAATATTCTATCTGTTTGTCGATCTTCTTATTGAGGAACTCCAGCTTATTATACAACAGCACGGAGGTCCCGGCCAGCACCAGCAGGATAAAGACGGACAACGCCGGCCTTTTCAGGAAGAATTCTTTCAGGTACACCAGGATGACAAAGAACACAGCCAGGTAGGTAGTGGTGGACAGCGTTGTCAGGATAGCGACGAAAAATATGACATTGTATTTGCAGAACAAGGGCTGCTTTCTATAAAACAGGTTCAGGAACAAGGCGATCAGCAGCATTCCTCCATGTGTCCCCGGCTCCCAGTAAAAACCCGAGTTCCGGTGTATATCGATCTGGGTGAAATTAAAGATGATGATATTCTCCCTGTTCACGTAGAGACCGTCCCAATTGTTGACAAAGGGGGCTAACGTGTGGTTCGCCACATGATTTACCATAAAAGGCCCAAAGCTTTTGATGAGCAGGGCCGGGAAATAGAAGAAAAAGCTGATCACGGCAAAAACATATACGAACTGTATAAACCGGTGGAAGAACCGCTGGCCCAGCAGCGTCATCGCCAGGATGGCAAAAGCGATACGCAGATATTCTCCCAAAAAGGTCTTTAAGGGGAATATATGGTAGACCGCGGTCTGTGCGGCCTGCAGAACGATGATCGCCGAAATATAGATATAGAGATATTTATTGAACCGTACTTTATCCCCATCCTTTTTGAACCAGTATAGCATGAGCAGGATGATAAAGGAAACGGACAGCATCTCCACGCTCCGGTAGAAGAAAGGGTTGGCCGTATTCCCCATCAGAAGGAAGATGACGATCCCGTCGATATAACCTTGTTTTTTATCGTGAGCGGGCTCTGTCATGCCGGACTGGATATCACCGGACGCCTGCGGGCCGCCGATCTTTTAAATAACAAAATGTATAAAGCATCTCTCCAGAACCAGGATTTTTTTGTCATGACATGATGCCGGGCAAAATGTCCGCTGGAAAAGAAATACCGGGGGATCAGGGGCCATCGGAGGTCCTTGATGGTAAGAATGATCTCGTCCAGGGACCATGTGTCACCCAGCCTGTCCGCCATCAGCGCAAAGGATGTCTGCTCAGGGAATGGATCATCGAAGAGCTTGCAAAATCCCATGACCTCCTCGAATTCCGGCCAATGGTCGTAGAGCGAACCGGACATATACATAACGCCGGAATTCAAAGGCTTCTTTTCCAGCATATCCTGCCGTTGGAAGTACCGGATAATGGGCATATGATAGCAATGCATGTTATCGCTGGACATCCTGAAAACAAAGCTTTCCCGGGAAGCAGGGACCGGCAGCCTGGGCTCGCCGAACCATACGACGTCCGTGTCGCAATAAAGGGTCGGCCTGGTCTCTGCCTCTGCCAGAACGGCTATTACTTTTCTTGCATATACATTGATCTCAGCAAACGCCACCAGGTTATCCCTGCCTTTCGCCTTGTGGATGGCGGCAAGGTCCTTCCATGACCTTATCGTGTAAGGATAGGGCCAGAATGCCATCGTCTGCTGGAAATGTTCGCTGGGCGTACCATCCGTGACGATGGAGACATGCGGTATCTTTTCCCAGGTGGTATAGATGGTCAGCAGCACCGCCTTTAAGGATTTGAGCCCTTTTGCCCCGGAGAAGA
>DASZVM010000856.1:0-3602 GCA_035547295.1 Puia sp.
GAGGGAAAGCAGTTGGGCCATCCTGAATATGTCTTTCTCCATGGCGATCTTTTACATCCGGAAGTCCATCGACGAAAAAGCCATGCTGGAAGCCATCCAGCGGGACAGCAATTTCTTCAAGCTCCGCTATCTCAGGGCCCAGCTCAATCCCCATTTCCTTTTCAACACTCTGAACAGCATCTACTCCCTCAGTCTGCATCGATCCGAAAAGACCCCGGAAGTAGTGGTCAAGCTGGCCGATATCATGCGCTATCTTATCTATGAATGCAACGAGGAAAAGATCCCGCTGGAAAAGGAGATAGACTTTATCCGCAACTATATCGATATCGAGAAGATACGCTACAAGGCGGATATCAGGTTTACCGTTGAAGGTTTCACGTCCGGGGTCATGATCGAACCCTTTCTTTTCATATCCTTTATTGAAAATGGCTTTAAGCACGCCCTGGATAATTCCTTTGCCGAACCATTCATCTACATCACGCTGAAGGTGGAGGAAAGACAGATCGTCCTGAATGTCATCAACAGCACCAGCGCCGACCTGGAAACCCAGGCCAAAAGAAGAATGGCGGGGAAAGGTCTTGCCAACAGCAAGAGCATCCTGGAGCTGCTGTACCCCGATGCCTATGAGCTGGATATCATACAGACGGAGAAGGAAGAGAGCAGGAATAGCGATCTGCGGCTGCGCCACGCCCGCGAACGCCTGGAAAGTCTCTATCCCGATGCCTTTACCCTGGATGTGATATTAAGCAAAGGCGCATTCACCGTATCTTTGGTCTTAAAAACTGCTGCTTGATAAAGTGCATTATAGTGGAAGATGAAACCCTGGCCCAGGATGTCATCAAAAATCATTTGGAGAAATTGGGCCGATGGGAGCTGGTGGGCATATATCGCAATGCCCTGGAAGCCTCAGAAGCCCTGCGGACACAGGAAGTGGACGTTATGTTCCTGGACATCCGTTTGCCCGGCATGAGCGGCCTTCACTTTCTCCGCAGTCTCTCCGACCCTCCCCTGGTAGTGCTCACTACCGCTTATGCGGAATATGCCGTGGAAAGCTATGAGTTCAGCGTCATCGACTATCTGCTGAAACCTATCTCCTTCGAACGATTCTCCAAGGCTGTCAGCAGGATAGAGGATGGACGCCTCTTTTCCCTGACGAGCAAAGAGCAGGAAAAGGCGCATGAAGATCATATCTTTATCAAATCCAACAGTAAATTCTTCAAGGTCAATTTTTCCGAGATCGTCTATATAGAAGGGATGAAGGACTATGTAAAGATCCATACGCCGGAGTACACCCTGGTGACCCATCAGACCATGAACGAGCTGGAAAAGGTCCTTCCCGTCCGCGGGTTCATCCGGGTACACAAATCCTATATCATCGCCATCGCCCATATCCGGTCAATCTACGGCAACTCAATAGAGCTGGGAAAACAAACCATTCCCATCGGCATCAATTATAAGGAGACGGTCATGTCCCTGGTGGGACGCCGACAATAGGGGCCGGCCAATTGTTCAAGAGGCTGGTGAACATAGTGAGCCAACTGCAATAAGGACCGCTCAATCCTTTAAATACCGTTGGAGGTACTGGAAGCTCACCGTCGATATCAGCAGATAGCTCTGCCAGTTATATGCGGCTCCATGCGCCCCCGGCGGATATATCCGCAGGTCCACATCCTTGCCCGCATTGGTAAGCGCCGTCAGCAGCTGCATGGTATGCGCGGGATGCACGTTGTCATCGCTCATGGAATGTATCAGCAGGAGGTGGTCTTTCAATCCCGCGGCATGGGTCATATCGGAGCTGTTCTTATACCCTTCGTTGTTTTCCGGCAGCGTCCCCATATATCGCTCCGTATACACATCATCGTAGAGCCGCCAGTCCGTCACGGGGGAATTGGCAATACCCACCTTGAAAATACCCGGATGGGTCAGCAGGGTGTAGGTAGTGCTATAGCCGCCATAGCTCGTTCCCATGATGGCCATATTGCCGCCGTCCACATATGGCAGGGTGGAGAGATAACGCGCCGTCTCCACAAAGTCATTGCTCTCCCATTTTCCCAGCTGTCCATACACGATCTTCATGAACCGGCTGCCGTAGTTGGCAATGCCCCTGTTGTTCACATCCACGACGATATAACCGTTCTGCGCCAGCCATTGATGCATGCCGTTGGAAGCCCACCGGTTAAATACGCCATGGGATTCCGGTCCCCCATAGATCGCCAGCACCACGGGATACTTTTTGGTGGAATCGAAGTTAAAAGGCCTGATCATGCTGCCATCCAGCCCTACTCCGTCCGAAGTCTTAAAATGGAAAAGCCGGACAGGGGAATAGGCATGGCCCTTTACAAAATCGCTGACAGGCTGGTTGTCCTGCAGCAGCCGGCGCAATTGCCCTTTTGAATCATACAGGCCCACCTTCAGGGGCGTTCCGGCATTGCTGTATTCATCGATGTACCAGGCTGTATTCGTTGACATATCGATGTTATGAAAACCTTCCATGCCGGTGAGCTTCTTCTTTTCCTTCCCGTCATATTTGATGGAGTACAGCTGCTGTTCGAGAGGAGAAGCTTCCGCGGAGATATAGTAGATGGTCTTCGTATCCGGATTGATGCCGGTAACCTTGATCATGTCCCAGTCGCCTTTCGTGACCTGGTTTATCAACTGTCCGTCATATCCGTAATGATAGATATGGTAATAGCCGCTCCTGTCCGACACCCAGAAAAAATCCTTTGTCTTTTCGGGGAAATAGATCATGTCGTTGACATTGGTATAGAAATTAAAGATGGCCACCCATGTATCGTTCTTTTCCTGCAGCACCAGGCGGCGGGCGCCCGTCTTTACATTGAAGAAATAAAGCTTCATATGGTTCTGCGCCCGGTTGAGGGTCATCATGGCCAGCTCGTCGGGGTTGCTGGTCCAGTAGATGCGGGGGATATAGAGATCTCCTGTGTCGGCCGGCTCAAGCCATATTTTCTTACCTGATCGTACATCCACCACCCCGATCCTTACTTTTGGATTGGCATCTCCCGGCTGTGGGATGGGTATGGTTATTTGCTCGGGATGGAACCCCTCATAATTGGTCATGTGAAAGACAGGCACGGGACGCTCGTCAAACTGCCAGAAAGCGATATACCTGCTGTCCCTGCTCCAGTTCCAGGCCTGCGCCTGACCGAACTCTTCCTCATATACCCAGTCGTAGTGACCGTTGAAAATGCCATTGTCGCTGGTGCTGTCGGCGGTAAGCTGCTGCTCCCTGCCTTTGGAGAAGTCATAGACGTACATGTTGCCGCCTCGTACAATACCTACCATCTGTCCGTCGGGAGAAAGCTCGGCAGACCTTGCATCGGGCGCAGCCTGCTGCAGCTGACGGGAATCCACGTCATAGATGTAATAGTCGGATATGCTGCTGCGGCGATAGAGGTGCCGGGTATTGGTCTTGAACACAAGGTGCTTGCTGTCCTTGCTCCATTGAAAGGACTGGTAGCTGAAATCCTTGTTCGATCCCGGAAAGTGCATACCGTTGTTGGAATACACCGTCTTTTCCTGCAGCGTTTTCGGGTCCATGACATGGATCTCATTACCCTCGATAAACGAGTATTGGTTCCCTC
>DASZVM010000857.1:0-5571 GCA_035547295.1 Puia sp.
TCCCTTTGCAAAGATGATGGTCAGTACCTCATCTTTGAGGGCTGTGACGATCTGACGGATATATTTAAGAGAGATCTCTTCAAAATCGTCCGGCCCCAGCAGTCCTCCCCAGGAGTCAAAGATCTGTACCACATCGGCGCCGGCTTTTGCCTGCCCTTTCAGATAGGCAATGGTCGTATCGGTGATCATTTGCAACAGACGGTGCGCTGCCTCGGGCTGGGTATAGCAGAAGGCTTTTGCTTCGTCAAAGGTTTTTGAGCCCTTGCCCTGTACCATATAACAGAGCAGGGTCCAGGGCGCGCCCGCGAAGCCTATAAGGGGTACACGGCCGTCCAGGGTCTTTTTTGTCAGCCGGAGGGCGTCGAATACATAGCCAAGCGAATCCTCTACATCGGGGATGTGTAATCGCTGCAGGCCGGCTATGTTTTTCACAGGGGCAGGCAGGAAGGGGCCTTTGCCTTCCACCATCTGCACTTCCATTCCCATGGCCTGGGGCACTACGAGGATGTCAGAGAATATGATGGCGGCATCCACGCCCACCTGTTCCACGGGCTGTATGGTGATCTCGGTAGCGAGCGCAGGGGTCTGACAGCGCTCAAAAAAAGAATATTTTTCTTTCAGCTTCATATAATCCGGCAGATAGCGGCCCGCCTGCCGCATCATCCAGACAGGGGTACGTTCAGTCTTTTCTCCTCTCAAAGTCCTTAATAACAAATCGTTCTTTAGTTGGCTCATATATTCTTTTGAAAATGTTCTATGATCTTCCGGACAAGCGTTGCCTGTTCCGGCGAAGGGCTCACGATGACGGGGTTAGGACCATGTGTGCGGATGGCGTCCGCCGTTGTATGCCCGATGGCGAATAAGGTTGTTACGGCCGGCACCGCGTTCAGCGAAAAAAAACTCTCTACGGCGCTGGGACTGAAAAAAGCAATGCCATCGTACGGCGTCTCTATCTTGTGCGGCATCTCTATGGTACGATATACGACATATTCGTTGAGATATATCGCTGCTTCTTTATACAGCCGGTCATGCAGCTCTCTTCTTCTCAGATCACCGCAATAAAAAAAATACGATCCTTTGTAGTGCCGGTGTCCTGGCTCCAATATCACGTCCGCCAGCTTCCCCGCGGAGGGAGCTGTACCAACGATGGTATCCTCTCCAAACAGCTCTTGTACCCGTTGCCGGGTTGCGCCGCTGATACAAAAGATCTTCCAGGGCAACGGCTCTCCGGAGGGGCCTGTCAGCTGTCCTGATGCTCCTGTCAGCTGCCCGGAGGGGTCGGGTCCTGACCACATCGTTCCCCGCCTTTTTTTTCTTACCTGCTGTTGCAGAAGACCGGCAACGGCCTCTACAGCATTCACGCTGGTGAAAATGGCCACCTGCTGATGCATTGCAAGCGACTGTATCTGGCCTGCCTGTCTTTTATCCCTGACCGGCTCTGTAACGATGAACGGAATTACATCGATGGCAATATTGTTGTCTGCGGCCAGCTGGATCAGTGCAGTATCCAGGGGACGGGTGCATAATATATTCGCTAAATGACCCATTATTCTCAGATGGAGCTTTTGCCGGCAGGTGCGCTTGCAGCCCGTATCTCATCGGCAATTGCCTTCCCCCCATTTTCCAGCAATTCCCCGGCCGCCACCCGTCCAAGCCCGGCTGCTTTGTCTATGGGCAGGATCTTTTCGATCTCCACCTTCCGGCTGCCATCCAGCGACAGGATATTGCCTCTGAAATAAAGCTCCTCATCCTCTATCTCCGCGAGTGCGCTGATGGGAGTGGAGCATCCCCCTAGCAGGGTCCGGAGAAAATCCCGCTCGACCTTTGTACAAAAGGCGGCAGCAGGGTCATTCAACGGCTGACATACATTAAAAGCCGTCTCATCCTCCTCCCTGCACATGACCATGATAGCACCTTGCGCCGGGGCAGGCAGCATCCAATCCAATACCAGACTGTTGGCAGGACGAAGATGAATACGTTCCAGACCGGCAAGGGCAAAGATGGCGGCATCCCATTTTTCTTCCGCCAGTTTTTTTAACCGGGTGTTGACATTACCCCGGAGGTTGTGTACCTGGTGGGCAGGATATTTATGCAGCCATTGCGCTTTGCGGCGGATGCTGCTGGTGGCGATATGGGCCACATGATCTTTTTGAGCAAAAATGGAAGGATCGTTCTTGTACACCAGCAGATCATATACAGGGCCCCGCTGCAGCACTGCGGCCTGCTGCAAACCTTCCGGCAGCTGGGTAGGGACATCCTTCATGGAGTGTACGGCAATATCGATCCTCCGGTTCAGGAGCGCAGCATCGAGACTGCGGGTAAAAACGCCCTGGACGCCCATTTCATACAACGGTGTCTTCAGATCGATGTCTCCTTCACTTTTTATAAAGACTAATTCTGCGGCTGTACCTTCCCGTGCTAATAGCTCTTTTACCCGGGCAGCCTGCCAGACAGCCAGCTCACTTTCTCTTGTGCCTATCCGGATGGGTGTCTGCATGGAAATTAATTTAGCCCGGTGGTCACCGGGGCTGCGGCCCATTGGGCGCCGGTGGCGATGTACTCGTTGATCGCCTCGATATAATGACAACCACCCTGGTTATGCTGACGCATCTTGGTGGCCATACCGTTGATCACACGTTGTATCTGCTCATCCGTGAGGGCGGTGGATGGAAAAGGTTCTCCCGACAGACGGCTGAATATGGGACATGTATGCAGCTCTTTCAGCTTTGTCTTTACAGCCTTCAGCACGGGGACATATTTGCGCATGTCATGCCATTCCAGGAACTCTTCCATATGCCCGGCGATGATGACCTTTGCCTTCGGCACTTCTGCCTCTCTTTTTTGCAGGGTCTCATCTTTCAGCCTGGAAAGCTCATCTACATTCACGAGGGTAATACCAGGCAGCTCGCCGGCGGATTTTTCTATGTTACAGGGAATGGAAAGGTCGATCAGCAGCTTCTCCCCCTGTCCTTCCAGGTGAGTGCGGAGCAGGGTGGGCTGTTCTGCATTCGTGGCCACCAGGATAATATCGGAATCGCCGATATATCTTTCCATGTCCTCCAGGGGAGCATGACGAAGACCCATTTCTTCAGCAAGATCAGACGCTCTTTCCTCGGTGCGATTGATAAGGGTGATATTCCGGGTGTCCAGATAGTCCACCATATTACGACAGGTATTACGGCCTATCTTACCGACACCGATCAGCAGGATCTTTTTGCCGGCAGCCTGTCCCATACGCTCTTTTATATATTGTATGGCGGCAAAAGAGACGGATACCGTCCCGCCGCTGATGGCCGTCTGGTTCTTGATGGATTTGGAAGACTGGAGCACACAGTTTACCAATCTCTCTGTAAAGGCGCCGATAAAACCACGCTCACGGGAAAACTTTACGGCCGTCTTGATCTGTCCTACGATCTCATAATCCCCCAGGATCTGGGAATCGAGGCCGGCTGATACTTCGAAAAGATGCTCTACGGCATCCAGCCCATTCTTTATGTAAGCGATATCCGTAAAAGCAGCCGGATCGCCGGTGGTTTGCGAACACAGCAGGTTGATCAACTGGGAAGGTTCCTCGGCAAATCCGTAGATCTCTGTCCGATTGCAGGTGGAGAGGACGAACAGTTCGTGCAAATGGTGAGCGGGCGCCAGGGTAAGGATCTTCTCGTATTGTTCGTTGCTGATGGCAAACTGACCTCTTATAGCCGCATCCGTCTTTTTATAATTGATCCCGGCTATGAAGAATTTAGAGATTTCGGTCGGTTTATGCCCCATTGTACGTCAGCTTGTTGAAATTATGTACGCAAAATTACTTGCAAGGGTTCCTATAACACGAATTTTTCTGTCATTAGACTGTCATTTCATGGTCCGTTCTTTTGTCTGAATGTCTTCCTTCGTTGTTAATTCCATCTATTTGGCCCTATTTGCGTGAAATAGGTCCTTGCGGAGGTGAAGATAGAAAGGGACAGCCGGGGTTGGGATGATCCTGGTCAATCGACATCCTGACGATGATCAATCCAGGGGATGCCTGCATCAGCGCCCTTATCATTTTTCTAACCTACATTTGCCAGATTATGACCAATTCACCGGTGAAGCGCGCCGTCATCTTAATGAACCTGGGATCGCCGGATTCCACGGAGGCGCCGGACGTCAAACGTTATCTGACAGAATTCCTCATGGACGGAAGGGTCATCGACTACCCCTGGCTGTTTCGCAAAATACTCGTACAGGGTATTATCGTGCCTTCCCGGACCTCCAATTCCGCGGAAGCATACAAAACCATCTGGACCAGGGATGGCTCACCCTTGATATATCTTACCCGCGAATTGCAGCAGGCCCTCCAGCCGCAGGTGGACGAACCCGTGGAGATAGCCATGCGGTATGGTAATCCCAGCATGGAGCAGGCGTATGAACGTGTACTGGCAAGGGTTCCCGGACTGGAAGAGGTCATCGCCATTCCCCTGTATCCGCACTATGCCATGGCCAGCTATGAAACTGCCGTGGAATATGCGAAAGAGATACATCGCAAAAAGAAATATACTTTCGATCTCCATTTTATCCGGCCTTTCTATGACGACCAGCATTATTTGCATGCATTGAGCGAACTTATCCGTCCTTATCTTTCCAGGGACTATGATCATATACTGTTCAGCTATCATGGGATACCGGCCCGTCACATAAAAAAGACGGATCCGACCCATCACCATTGTCTCTCTTCGAAAGACTGCTGCGATATCCCTTCGATGGCCCATGGCCGGTGTTATCGTCACCAGTGTTTCGCAACGACAAAAGAAGTAGTAAAGAGGCTGGGCATCCCTGAAGGCAAGTACAGCAACTCCTTCCAGTCCCGGCTGGGCAAGGGATGGCTGGAACCCTTTACAGACATTCGATTGGAGGAAATGCCCCGGGAGGGTATCAAAAAGCTGTTGATCCTCTGCCCGGCCTTTATCAGCGATTGTCTGGAGACACTGGAAGAGATTGCCATCAGGGGAAAGGAAACATTCCTTGCCGCGGGCGGAGAAAAATATGAAATGATCCCTTGTCTGAATGTAGATCCGCTATGGGTACAGGCCCTGGCAGGATGGGTCAGGGATTATGGAAAAGGAAAGAAAGAAATGCTTTTGGTGTAAAGAAGAAGCTCCAGTGTTCTTAAATCAATTCCTATGTATAATTATATCAAAGCGCTTCACATTATTTTTATCGTCACCTGGTTCAGCGGTCTCTTTTACATGGTACGTCTCTTTGTATATAATGCAGAGGCGGCGGAGAAACCAGAGCCGGAAAAAAGCATTCTGCAGGTGCAGTACAAGATCATGATCCGCCGGCTTTGGATGGGCATTACCTGGCCTTCGGCGATACTTACCCTGATATTTGGTCCCTGGGTAATGGGGCTTTATGTCAACGGGGGAACGATCCCTGCCTGGCTTTGGATCAAACTATGTTTTGTTGTTGGGCTGTATGCTTATCATTTCTCTATTCAGACGATCTATCGTCAGCAGATGCGGGGGATCTTCAAGTGGTCCTCTCAGCGACTGCGTGTCTGGAATGAAGTAGCGACTATATTCCTGGTAGCCA
>DASZVM010000858.1:0-8501 GCA_035547295.1 Puia sp.
GGATACACAAAAACAAGGAAGTGGTCTTTTTCTATAATATGAGCAACCGGCCCGCCACTTCTCCTTCATGGAAAGAATACAGTTTTACAGGACAGGCGGATAAAGATGCCGACACGGTAGTGCTGGGCGGCTTTCTCATGGGGAAAGGCAGCCTGCTCGTGGATCACGTACGTCTGTCCGTAAAAGAAGGGAATGAATGGAAAGACATACCCCTGGAGAACGGCAGCTTTGAAAAGAAGGATAGCTCAAACAATGACTGGCACTATAATCAACGGCTGGCAGGCTATCACTATGCCACGGAGACAACAGACGTACAGGACGGCTCTCGGGCTCTCGCCATCACCAGCACACAGGATGCCGGACATCCGTCGGACGAACCCAATGCCCAACCCCTGTATGACCATTATCCCCGGCCGGGTGAATACGTACAGCCTATCCTTGTCCCCGGTATTTCCTGCACGGTCCCCCTTGCCCTGTACGGGGATAAGGAACATACATGGCCCATGGGCGATACAAACGCCCTGGCCCTCCTGAAACGCCGCATACAGGTTGCACATCCTACTACCGTAAATGGCGACACCCTGGCTGTTCGGTTGGGCGGCGTGATCATCACCTGGAATGTCTTCCGGCATTTCTTTGCCTACTGGGAAGATGCATCCGCCACTCCTGACCAGCTGCTGGAAAAAGGACTGACCAAAGCTGCAACAGACAAAAACCGCTATGATTTCCTGCAAACCCTGCGGCTGATGACAGCCCCGCTCAACGACGGACATATTAATATCTTCTTACAGGGCGATACCATACGCCAGGGCTATGCCCCCCTGGTCTTTGCCGTAGCCGAAGGACGGCTGGTCATCGACAAGGTGCTGGACAGCAGCCTCCGGCCGGCCCTTGCGCCGGGTGACGTGGTAAGCGTGATCAACGGACAACCCGCCGGCAGCTACCTGGCGGGTCTCGACCAGTACGCATCCGGCTCCCCCCAGCTAAAAGTTTTCCGTGATCTCATAAACCTCACCGTGGGACCCCGCGACAGCTTGCTGACACTGGGCGTTGTCAGGGCAGACGGCGCCCACAACATCAAAGTGGAAAGGACCATGGAATGGCAGGCATGGAACCACGCAAAAAGCAACCGCCCCTCCGGCTGGATCAAACCTGGTATATTCTTTATCGATATAGACCGTGACCCGATGGATTCCATCAACAAATGGATGCCGCAGCTGGCAAAGGCCAAAGCGATCATCTGCGACCTGCGGGGTTACCCCAACGGCAATGACGGACTGATCAGACATTTCCTGGATAAAGAAGAGGACACAAAATGGATGTTCGTACCCAAGATCACCTATCCCGACTATCAGCACGTGACCTACAACAGCGGGGGCTGGCACCTGACACCCGACTCGCCCCATCTGCAGGCAAAAGTCTTTTTCCTGACGGACGGCAGCGCCATCAGCTACGCGGAAAGCTATATGGGCTTTATAAAAGACCTTCACCTGGCTACCGTAGTAGGGCAGCCGACCGCCGGCACCAACGGCAATGTCAATCCCTTCTATCTGCCGGGCGGCTTCCGCGTTTCCTTTACAGGGATGCTGGTAAAAGATCACAATGGGGGCAAACACCATCTGAAAGGCATCGTACCCGACGTACCCGTGGAAAGGACGATCAAAGGCATACGGGAAGGCAAAGATGAATTCCTGGAAAAAGCCATCAGGCTGGCGGAGGAAAAAAACGACGGCCAGGCGCCGAACAAATTGCCTCTGTCCAGCGTTAAAAAAAGTACTCCCAATTGACCGTTATGGATGATGCCAAAGCGTTGATAACCGACCTGAACCGCTATGGCGGTCTGGATCTCCCCGAACATACCCCGGGCGAAGGACTGGAAACCCTTTTGGCCGAAAAGATCAACGCTCTGATCCAATCCGATTTCAACACCCTGGTACAATTTCTGTACAAGGTGGATGTCAGCGAAACCAGGCTGCGAACATTGCTAAAGACAACGGCAAACGAAGACACAGGCTTGCTGATGGCCCGCCTGGTCCTGGAGCGGCAGCAACAAAAGATACTCACACGCCGGCAATTTCAGGGCGAGGGCCCTGCGTCAGGCGAAGAAAGATGGTAATATGAAGACGGTGGAAGTAAAAGATCCGGTTACTGCACGGCAATTCATCAATCTGCCACGGCGCCTGTACAGGAACGATCCTCATTGGATATCCCCGCTGGACAACGATATCGCCGCTATATTCGATCCCACGCGTAACAGCTTTTACAAACATGGCATATGCACCCGTTGGATATTGCAGGATGACGGCGGGAATACCATCGGCCGGATCGCAGCATTCATCAACCTGGAAAAAGCCTACAAAAATACACAGCCCACAGGCGGCATGGGTTTTTTTGAATGCATAGACGACGAGACAGCCGCCCACTGCCTGTTCGACACCGCCCGGTCATGGCTGAGATCAGGCGGCATGAAGGCAATGGAAGGTCCCATTAATTTCGGAGAGAACGATAAATACTGGGGCCTGCTGGTGGAAGGCTTCAAATCCCCTTCCCTTGGCATGAACTATAACCCCCCTTATTACAGACCGCTGCTGGAATCCTATGGTTTTGTGGGGATCTACGATCAGCTGACAAACTTCCTCGACGCTACCGTCCCCCTTCCCGAAAGATTTACAAAGATCTCGGACTGGGTGATGAAAAAACCAGGTTACTCTTTTTTACATTTCTCCATCAGGGATAAAGAAAAGTTCTTTTCCGATTTTGCCGAAATTTACAATGACGCGTGGAGCGATTTTGAGAGCTTCACCCCCCTTACCCGGGATACCATCCGCGAATCTTTCCGGCAGATGCAGCCCATCATGGATGAAAAGATCATCTGGTTCGCCTACCATGAACAGGAACCCGCAGCATTCGTGCTCTGTCTGCCTGACATAAACCAAACGCTCCGGCACATCAACGGCAGG
Source organism: Puia sp. (assembly GCA_035547295.1). Lineage (GTDB taxonomy): Bacteria > Bacteroidota > Bacteroidia > Chitinophagales > Chitinophagaceae > Puia. The sequence continues at coordinate 2,961 of DASZVM010000858.1, forward strand.
CTGGACCTCATGGGCAAGCTGAAATTCTTCTGGTACACCCACACCCGCAAGGTAGACCGGCTCCGCATCACCGTTATGGGATGCAAGAAAAAATTCCAGCAGCATGGACTGGAGTCCGCCCTCATACGTTGTCTGCAGAACGAAGTATTGCCAAGGAAGACCGTAAAAGCCGTGGAATTGGCATGGGTAGGGGACTTCAACAAAAAAATGCTGGCCCTTCACGAAGCTACAGGGGCAAAAAAAGAAAAGGTCCATAGGACCTATCGATACGTTTTTGAGCCGCTGTCCGCGGAGATGGGAGAGATCAATACATCAGCTCCTTCACTTTCTCCTTATCTTCCTTCTCCTTTTTCAGATCGAACATAGTGCCGAAGACGCGGTCCCATATCGTGCTGCTCACGCCAAAACCCTTATGATCGTCCTTATAATGATGAAGGTGATGATTACGCCAGAGCGGTTTCATCCATTTGAAAGGAGGATTCCAGGCATGGATGGCATAATGCATGGTCCCGTAAAGAAGATAACCAAGCATAAACCCGGGGAAGAACATAAAGACATTATTGCCCATGACAAGGTACTGCAGTCCGAAAAGCGCCGAAGCGATGATCAGGCTAGGCACGGGAGGCATGAACAAACGCTCCTTATCCCTGGGGAAATGATGGTGATTGCCATGCATGACATATACGAACTTCTTCGCCCGCTCGCTCTCGGCCACCATATGGAAAGCCCAGCGGTGCATCAGGTATTCAAAAAAGGTCCAGAAGAACATCCCGCCCAAAAAGGTAAGCGCCACCCTCGCCAGGGGATATTCCAACGTATCCCAGCTGTAATAAAGGAAATAGCTGATGATAGGTATATACATGCCCCAGATCACCAGCGGATGCGTCTTGGTAAGCATTTCCAGGTATTGGTTCCTGAACAACTGTGCCTGTCCCTTATTATGTATTTTCTCGAATTTCATGGGATTCCAATTTTTAACTCTTCTGGTTCGCAATTTCCGACCTGTAAAGATACGGATCTCCGTGTAATCTACATCGTTTCATCAAAAATGGTCCACGGCCGGCGGTTTTGCCTGAGCAGCCGGTAATGGTTCATCAGCGTGACCTTTAAAGGATAAGCCCTGTAAGGCAATCCATGCCTTTCCGCTTCCTCACGTATGATATCGGTGACCTCCGGATAATATACATGGGCCACAGCAGGGAAAAGGTGATGGGCCACATGATAATTGAAACTTCCCATAAATGTCCGGATAAACCAGTTGTCCTGCGTTACATCGTTGGTATGCCGCAGTTGGTGGACAAACCAGCTGTAGGGCAGCTTGTTCGTATCATCAGGCAGGGGAAACTCATTCTCCGTATTTGCATGAGGCGACAACAGCACCAGCAGGGAAAAGATGCTGGCCGTAAAGACCATTACCAGGAATGCACCGATGGCCGCGCCCCAGCTGGTCCCCGTCAGCCATTTAGGTATGGCAATGGTATACACCAGGAATAAAAATTTAAAAAAGAACAATTTGACAAACTCCCTCCGGGGTATGACGGCTACCTTCCACACGATCTTCCTCTTATTAAAATAATCTTTAAAATCTCTTACCAGCAGCCAGTTCAGCAGATACAAGGGATAGATGAAGGGGAGATAGATATGCTGATACTTGTGTATGGATGAAAAAGGACCATGTGGAAAGATCCTTGCCAGGCTGCTCTGCTCTACATCGCTGTCCCAGCCCATCACATTCGGATAATTGTGATGCAAACGGGTATGCCGCAGGCTCCAGACATAGCTGTTGGCGCCCAGCAGATCGAAGCACCGGAGATATAGCCTGTTCCATCTCTTGCTTTGAAAAAGGACCCCATGCGCAGCATCATGGATCAGGTTGAGAAAAATGATCACCAGCAGGAGGCCCATGACAAAATAACAGCCATATAGCACAAGAAGATCATAACCCCGGAAGACAGCTGTTATCCAGGCGGCTAAATATAAAGAGGGGAACAAAACGGCTTTTATGACCAGGTTCTTCCTGCGCCGGGGCTCCAGCTCCGATACTGCCTGGTTCACACGTTCGCGGATGCGGTGAAATAGTTTGTCACTCTCGTCTTTTGGAAACAAGGGTTTTATAGCTCGTTCCATAATCCCGGTCTTTTAGGTCAACAGATATCCTTTCTATTAGTCTTGTCTATTAACCAATAGAAACAACCGTATGACCGCAAAGTTTATACCCTGCAAAATTTTTTTACAGATGCTAATGATAGCTGATCCTGAACTTATCCAGGTTGGGCAGGAACTTTCTGGGTCGTGACAGCTCGTACTGATAAATGATATTTCCTGCTTCCCTGAAGAAGGGATAACCAGTCTCCTCGTACTCGTATTTGTCATCATTCAGCACCCCGTCCCGATTGACATAGATCACCCCCGAAAGCATGAACTCGACTTTGTGTTTAAAATCAACGATATAAGCTACGTCTGTCAAAAAGCCATAGGACCAGCCGGGCTTGTTGAAGCTCCGGATATAGGAAGGTATAGGTGTTCGACCCGCCTTGAAAAAGAAGAATTTGGTATAGCTGTCGAAGTATTCCGCCGTGTCATAACGGGGATGCTTCTCTTCAGAAGGGTATTGCGACATATACCGGTAGAGAAAAGAATAATCATCTGCAGTCAGGTGAAAGCGTTTGGCCGGCGGCACAGACTCGGGGAACAGGACAGACTGTAAAAGGCTTTGCTCATCTTCCAGCGGAATATTGTTATGCCGGGTAAAATCCATGGGTGTATGGACCAGGGAATCGTTGCGGTCCAGGTGCGCATTACCGATCAGCACCTCCCGGCTGAAATCGAAATGGGCCTTGCTTTCCGCGGCAGGCTGCGCATAAGCGACATCGCTGTCGGGGACACTTCCATCCGGGAATCGTCCGCCTAAACCGTGTCCATCCGGTGAAACCACCGCCCCTTTCCGAAGGAACCTCACAGGGTTGGTATGCCTGTTCTCCTCTTCCGTCATGGGTACAAAACGCCGGGTGATCCGTATACGGGGATATCCCATCTGCCAGAGCCGCTCATTCAGGTATTGCTGACCTAAAAATTCATACAATCGGTTATATGCATCGTTATCACTGACAAGAAAGATCTTTTTTATATACTGCGCCAGGGACGGCAGCCCATTCGCCGCGCTGCTGTCCGTGTAGACAGGGTGTTGCCCGCTAAAAGCGCTGTCTGTCAGCATGGGACTGTATTTATCGATGCCATAACGGGTAAGGCTGTTCATCTTCTCCAGCGCAAGAAAGGAGAGAGGCATTTTCACCGTACTGGCAGGATTGAAATATTCCAGGGGGTCCACCCGTAAGTAATAGCTGTGAAAATGGGGCCGGTTGCGGCTGTCCCGGTCTATCTGTGTATATATCAGCTGATACCGGAAAGAATCCGGATGCATCAATATCGTCCTCAGCTGCGGCGAGGCATGGGTCTCCAGCAGGTCTTTCAGAAAAGAGTCTGTCTTTTGGGCGCCGACCCGGACTGTACAAAGCAGCATAAATACGATGACGAAAAGCCTTATTACCTTCATAATCTTCTAAATCTAGGACTTTTTCAATATTCCATTACCTTTGGCCTCCCTGAAAATTACTACAGATGAAGATCGTAAGCTATCTGAAAGATCAGCATGAACAGCTGGCCATCCTGGTGGACGGATGGGTGTACGACATGGAGCTCATCCATCCCGACATCCCCAACACGATGAGCATGTACCTCAATTACTGGGACGAGCTGTTCCCCCTCGTACAGGCCGGTGAGCTGGCCATACAGGACGGTCATATCGGCCGTGGAAAGGCATTGCCGGTAGACAGTGTCCAGCTGCTGGCCCCCGTGCCTTTTCCCCCTTCCTGCCGGGATGGATACGCTTTCCGTCAGCATGTCGCTTCGGCAAGACGCAACCGGAATGCGCCCATGATCCCCGAATTCGATCAGTATCCCATCTTTTACTTCACCAATCATCATAGCATCCAGGGAGCCGGTGAGATACGGTGTATGCCGGATCATCTTGAAAAGCTGGATTTCGAGCTGGAAGTGGCCATCGTCATCGCCCGCCAGGGAAGGAATATCCCCGCGGAGGAGGCTGATGATTACATCGGGGGATTGATGATCATGAATGATATGAGCGCCAGACGATTGCAGATGGAAGAAATGCTGCTGAACCTGGGCCCCGCAAAAGGCAAGGATTTCTCCACCGTCATCGGACCCTGGCTGGTGACCCTGGATGAGCTGCAGCCTTTCGAAGTCCCCTGTAAGGAAGGACATACGGGCAAAAGCTGGAACCTCCGGATGCAATGCCGGGTCAATGACAAACAGGTCAGCGACGGCAACCTGGCCGATATGGACTGGACCTTCGCCGAGATCATTGAACGGGCTTCCTATGGCGTAGACCTCTATCCGGGGGATATCATCGGCAGCGGCACCGTCGGCACAGGGTGTTTCCTGGAACTGAACGGCACAGGCCGGATGAATGCCCCTGATTACACGGAACAATGGTTACAGGAAGGTGACAGGGTCGAGCTGGAAGTGGATGGACTGGGTATTCTCAGCAACACCATCGTACGGGAGGAAAGCGATTTCTCCCTCCTGGCAAAAAAGAAGCACATATGACGATCGACCTTTCTCCGCTTACTCCCGCCCTGCGGCACAATTACCTGCAATATGCCGTGGCGCCCCGCCCCGTGTGCTTTGCCAGCACCATCAACAGCGCCGGTGAGGTGAACCTGAGTCCCTTCAGCTTTTTTAATATGTTCTCTTCCACGCCGCCCATCCTTATTTTTTCCCCTTCCAGAAGGGTACGGGACAACACCACAAAGCATACGCTGCACAACGTGCTGGACGTGCCGGAAGTGGTGATCAACATCGTCGATTACGATATGGTGCAGCAGGCCAGCCTTGCCAGCTGCGAATACCCCAAAGGCACCAACGAATTTGTCAAGGCAGGCCTGACCGAAATGCCCGCCACCTGCGTACGGCCGCCCATGGTAAAGGAAAGTAAGATAAAGATAGAATGTAAGGTCATCGAGGTAAAACCCCTGGGTGAAAAAGGGGGCGCGGGTAATCTCGTCATCTGCGAAGCCCTGCGCATGCACATCGACGACGCTATCCTGGACGACGAAAAAAAGATGATCGATCAGCGCCGCATCCATCATATAGCCCGCCTGGGAGGTGACTGGTACTGTAAGGTGGACGAACACAATCTTTTCCAGGTGGAAAAACCCAATACGCAGCTGGGCATCGGCATCGACATGCTACCCGTCCCCATCCGGAACAGCACCATTCTCAGCGGTAATGACCTGGGGCAGCTGGCCAACGTGCATGAGATGCCTGTGGTCGACCCTGCCTTTCATGACGACACCCTGAAAAATATCTTTCAGTATTATTCCGTCAACCCCGAGGAGATGGAAAAAGAGCTGCATGCCTACGCCAAACAGCTGCTCCGTCAGGGCAAGGTCACCGAAGCCTGGCAGGTGCTGCTGGCGCTGTAATCGGGCCACAGGCTCAATACCACACTTAAACACT
>DASZVM010000859.1:0-7133 GCA_035547295.1 Puia sp.
CTCACCGAGATACATAAAAACCTGTGCGATCTGTACCTCTATCTGTGCAGCAAGCGATGTATTGCCCGATTGCTGGAAGATCTTCAGCGCTTTCAGTCCCGTATCCAGCGCAAGGCTATATTGCCCCTTTTCACGGAGATTAAAACAATCCTTAAGCCATTGGGCAGCCAGGGTATCAGGATTATCCCTGGAGTCCCTCCTATCCTGGAAAGGCTCAGCCCTGAGATAAAAAGTAAACAGAAGAAATAAAACCGCCATTGTCCGCAGGCGCAGGAGATAAGGAGACATGACGCGAATATAATAATTACCCGGCTCTTATTCATATCTCCGCTCGCCCACCTGTTGACGCCACATGGCATAATAAAGACCTTTGCCCGTCAATAGCTGACTATGAGTGCCCGATTCCGCGATCCTCCCTTTTTCCAATACATAAATCGTATCGGCATGCATGATGGTCGATAGCCTGTGGGCGATAAGTATGGTCATCTGTTCTCTGTCGGCAGATATCTGCCTGATAGTCCTGGTAATATCCTCCTCTGTCAGTGAGTCCAGGGCAGATGTGGCCTCATCGAAGATCAGCAGCCGGGGCTGACGTAGCAGCGCCCTGGCAATAGAGAGCCGTTGCTTTTCACCACCGGACAGCTTCATCCCGTTTTCCCCCAATATAGTATAAACGCCATGGGAAGCTTTGGCAATAAGGACGGAAGCGGAAGCCTTTCTCAATGCTTCCTGTATCTCCTCATCCGTGGCGGAAGGTTTTACAAAAAGCAGGTTGTCACGGATAGTTCCGGCATACAGCTGTGTATCCTGCGTAACAAACCCGATCTGTCTTCGCAGGGGATTATACCGGATGTCGGCGGAAGGGACATCATTGAAATAGATACTGCCATCTACAGGAATATAAAGGCCTACCAGTAATTTCACCAGTGTAGATTTACCGGAGCCGGACGGTCCCACAAAGGCGATTGTCTGCCCCATCCGGACGCTGAAAGAGATGCTGTCAATGGCATTGTAGCGGGCCGTTCTATGCCGGAAGACGACATTTTCAAACCGCAGCTTTTCAAGGCTGCCGATCTCGATGGGATTATCCGGCCGTTTTTCAACAGGCCTGGCCATCAGCTTATCGAAACTTTTAAGGGAAGCTTCGGCTCGCGGTATAGCAGGATCGTATTCCCCAGGTCCTGCAATGGGAGGAAAATGGCGGTGGACATGAACTGCATGGCGATGAGCTCACCCGTGCTGAGCACTTTCCGAAAGATCAGCCACAGCAGGATGAACAGGATGGATTGCTTCAGCAGATTGAGGGTGTTACCCTGAAGGAAAGAGAGGAATGTCACTTTTTTCGCTTTGAACATTTCCAGCTGGAAGATGCTCAGGGTCTGTCCGTTCAGACGCCTGATCTCGGGGAAAGTAAGCCCCAGGCTTTTCACCAGCTCGATATTCCGCAGGCTCTCGGTTATAACCCCGGCCTGTGCATCGGTCTGCCGGTTGATAGAACGCTGAACAGTCTTTATCTTCCGGGACAGCAAACCCGTCAATGAACCCAGGATCACAACCCCAATGATGAATACAGGTATCAGCAGCCAGTTCCGGCTGATACTGTACCACAACAGGAATCCTGCGCCGACAACCGAAGAGAACAGGACATTGATAAAGGAATTGATAAATTTCTCCGCATCCGTTTTTACTTTTTGCAGCACGGACAGGGTAGTGCCGCTGCGGCTTTCTTCGTATTCCTGAAAAGAAAGCCGTAATGTCTGCTTAAGCCCGTCATTGAAGATCTGCATTCCCAGACGCGCGACAGCCTTGCGGGTAACATACTCCTGTAAAGCCTTGCAAAGCCGGGCCAGCACGGCGACGCCAAGCGCGATACCCAACCAGGTGAGCACACCCCTGACCAGCTGACCCTCATCAAGATCACCTCTTGCGCCAGCATAACGGTCGATGATCCTGCCGAAGATCACGGGATCGACGAGATTGAATAGCTGCGCCGCGCCTGCCAGCAGCAGCGCCAGAATGATCAGCCGTCTGTGCGGCCGGAGATATTTCCAGAGTATTGCCATCGGATATAGTAATGAGACAAAATTATGCCATTGCCATGGCATACGGCAGCAGGCATGCCAATTGCATAGTGCCTCTAAAAATCATTATTTTATGCCAGACAAAACAACAATAGAACGCGCTAAGCGCGATAAAAAGGAGGGCAAGTCCGCCAGTACCCAGGCCGGTGAATTTGTCCATAGTGAAATAGATAAGATCCGCTCCGGAAAACATGGCGCCCGGAATACCAAACAGGCCATCGCCATCGGGTTGTCAGAAGCACGACGCGCAGGCGTCGATCTCAAGCCGCCCAAAAAAGGTACTACCTCGGAAAAGACCCGGGCTAATGCCAAACGGGAATTGAAGAAAGGACAACGGCACGAGCCTGTAAGCAAGACACGCAGCCAGGCAAGGGAGAAAGCCCTGAAGAAGGAAAGCACCTCGGCTGCATCTCACCAGGCGCTGTCACAACAGGCCAGGTCCGCAGCAGGCAAACGCAGCGCCTCCGACCGGAGCGCAGCCGCTAAAAAAGCGTCAGCGACCAAGGGACCCCGTGAGCGTAGCGCCGCCGCCAAAAAGGCCGCACGTACCAGGGCCAGCCACCGCTGATACACCGGGGGGACATAGCTGCGAATGTTAAATTTTTTATAAGGCGCCGCCATATCCCCCTATTTTTTGTTAATATGGGTAAATTTGCATTCGAAAATTTATCCAATGGTGAAAAACTTGTCGCGCCGGACCGTGAAGTTTGTAAATGTGCTGTGCCTGTCTTTGGCCGCCTTCCTTTTCCTTGGCTTTTTACCTCTTCCTTCCTCCCCTTCCGCCAGATCCGCCCCTGTTATTGTAAATAATGCTCCCGCGAATAACATCGGTTTCTCCTATGCCGACTCTTCCCGGTTAAACAAATTTTACGACGATCTCCAGCTGGACAGCCTCGGATTAAGCGCTGACGCCTATCATATGGCCATCTCCGGCTTTTTAAGCCTGGTACTGGCAGGAGAGATCCAAAACCCGGGCGTGCTTTCCATCATCGACTTTTCAAAACCATCCACGCAGCGACGGCTGTTCGTGCTGGATATGAACAACGGTACCCTGCTGTTTAACACATTGGTCGCACATGGACGCAATTCCGGCAAATTATTAGCCACACGTTTTTCCAATCGCCCGAATAGCTTTATGAGCAGCATCGGGTTCTACCTCACAGGAGAATCCTTCATCGGACAGCACGGTTATTCGCTCAGGCTCGAAGGAAAAGAAAAAGGTTGGAACGACAACGCCTTTCACCGGAGCATCATTATACACCCCGCCGAATATGTCAGCGAAGAGCATATCCGTCAATGGGGCTATCTCGGCCGCAGCGAAGGCTGTCCCGCCATACCGGAAGGCCTGGACAGGGAGATCATTGACAGCATCCGTGGCGGAAGCTGCCTCTTTATTTACAGCCCGGATATAAGATATCTTCACAGGTCCAGGCTGGTCTCATAAAGACACTCCGGATGCGGATGCAGATCATGCATCAACAACAACCCACTGATAAAAGGGTCCTCCAGCAACCGGTCAACCATCTTCCCTGAAGCTGCACTCCCATCCTTTTGCAGCAGATACAATATCCGCTGCAAACCATTATTATGATAAGTAAGTATTCCCTCTATACATTCCTGAGCCAGCGTCTTTACAGGTGACCCGGGTAATTCTTCCACCTGCTGCATCAGCTCCTGCATGTGCTCGCTCTGATGTGCCAGGCCTTCCAGCTCCCGGCGGTCAGTTTCTCTTTGATCGGTCATCTCATTGAAATTATTAGGTTATGGTTCCCATCAAAACACGGGCCAATACAATTTGTTGTAAATTAGGTTATGGCGGAAGTTAAAGTTTTGCAAACTACCTGCTGTATCGCCGGGGGCGGACCAGCCGGAATGATGGCAGGGTTCCTGCTGGCGCGGGCAGGCATTCCCGTCATCGTCCTGGAAAAACACAAGGACTTCTTCCGCGATTTTCGGGGCGACACGATCCACCCTTCTACCTTCCAGATAATGCACGAGCTGGGACTGCTACAGGCATTCCTCAAGGTGCCCCACCAGGAGATAACCTCCCTATCAGCTGTCTTCAATGGACATAGTATCAAACTGGCCGATTTCTCTCATCTGAAAGTAGCAAGACCCGCCCTGGGTCTGATGCCGCAATGGGACTTCCTCGATTTTATTGCCGGGCAGGCAGGGAGATTCAGCACTTTCACCCTTATCCGGGAAGCAAATGTCGCTGGACTGCTCGAAGACAAACATAAGATCACCGGTGTCACCGCTTTAACGCCTGGCGGTCCGCTGCAGGTACACGCCCGTCTGGTCATCGGCGCCGATGGACGCAGCTCCGTTGTGCGGCAGGAAGCAGGTCTGACGGTGATAGACACCGGAGCGCCGATAGATGTGCTCTGGTTCCGGCTGTCACGCCAGGCTGACGACCCTGAACAAACTTTTGGCAACTACCATTATGGTGAGATATTGATCTTGCTGAACAGGGAAGACTATTGGCAATGCGGGTATATCATCGATAAGGGTGGGTTTCAAAAAATAAAGGAGCAGGGGCTGGGCCCATTCCGCCAAAAGCTCGCGGAGATCTGCCCGTTCCTGAACCCTCGTGTGCACGAACTGCAAGACTGGTCTGACATCCGGCTGTTGAGCGTCGCCATCGATCATCTGCGGACCTGGTACAGGGACGGGCTGATCTGCATCGGAGACGCCGCACATGCCATGTCCCCCGTAGGCGGCGTAGGCATCAACCTGGCGATCCAGGATGCAGCGGCCGCTGCCAATCTATTGTACAGACCATTGAGCCTTGACCAACAGGTGCCCCTGAAGATCCTGAAACAAATACAGAAAAGAAGGGCCTTCCCTACCCGGATAACCCAGGCGCTGCAGGTGCGGATACAAAAAGGGATTGCTCACAAACGCGCCGATGCCGGCATTCCCCTGGTGATGCGCCTGGTAGACAGGTTCCCCCTCCTGCGCAGGATACCTGCCCTGCTGGTAGGAAAGGGGATCCGGCCAGAGCATGTACGGTCGCCCTTCAATCAGGCTCCTGCATAGGGTACAAAAATTGCATACCATGCCGGATGACAAGTCCCCTCCTGGCTAAAGTCGTTTATACCAACCTGGCTATTGTATTAACTATCACTGTATTATATTTTGGCAAACCGGTATTTATGCCCCTGGCTATTGCCGGAGTGCTGGCCCTGGTCTTCATGCCCTTTTGCAATTGGCTGGAAAGACAGGGAATGGGTATGGTCACCGCTTCCATCATCTGCGGAACAACCTTTACCCTGCTGCTCATCGGCGTGCTACTGTTCATCTCCTATTATTTCAATCAGATGGCGACCGATCTTTCCAATGTCATGAACACCATCTCCGACTACAATCATCATATCAGGAGATACCTCCATGACCGGTTTGGCATAAAAGGTCTGGTAAAGGACAGCGCGCTTCCAATCCCCCTGCCCCCGGACGCGGATGGCCTCAGGAAAATGGGCGCTTCCCTCATGGGACTGGCCCTGTCCGTCATCATCAACCTCGTGTTGATCATCATCTACATGATCATGCTCCTTTGCATCAGGGGTCAGATAAAGCTTTTTATCCTCAAACTCGTACGCCCCGGTTACAGGGATGAAACAAGGGATGTCATCAGCCGCAGCGCTCATGTAGTTCAACGATATTTACAAGGCCTGTTCTTTGTCATCTTCTGTCTTTGGATAATGTACACCATCGGGTTCTCGCTTGTAGGCGTTCGTCATGCTTTGTTTTTTGCCATCCTTTGCGGTCTGCTGGAAGTGGTACCCTTTGTAGGGAATATCACAGGCAGCACGCTCACGAGCATTATGGCCCTTTCACAAGGCGGCGGTATGGGAATGGTCCTGGGAGTGCTGGGCACATACGCATTGATCCAATTCATCCAGTTCTACATCATTACCCCCCTGGTCATGCGCGAGCAGGTGAATGTCCATCCCATCTTTACCATCGTCATCCTCATAGCCGGAGAACTCGTCTGGGGCATCCCCGGAATGATCCTGGCCATCCCTGCGCTGGGTATCGCCAAGATCGTGTGCGATCACGTGGAAGCCCTGCATCCCTTTGGATTTCTCATCGGCAATCACCGGAAAAGAAAAAAAAGCGCATGGCTGGGGAAATGACCTATGCCAGGTACCTTTCCATGGACCTGGCAAAGATCTCCCTGACGTTTGCTGTCAGGTTCAGATCCCGCATAAAACTGTACAAGGTATCAAAAGGGATTTCCTCCACCTGCTTTTTGATCCGCCGCACCTCATCCTGCGGCAGGGGCATCCTGTTGGGATAGCTGTACATGACGGCAATATGCTGCTTGCCGGGCGAAATGACCAACGTATCCCCGCAAAACACCGTTCCTTCAGGGGAAAGATGGGGGACATGCAGTATGCTGCTGCCGGGGAAATGCCCGCCGACATTGATCAGCCGTATGCCGTCCCATAAAACCTTTTCCTTCTCCGTCCAAAGCTCCACACGGCCCCCCTTGTGGAAGAGCCACTGTTCATCGCTGCGATGGATATATATGGGACAATCGAATGCATCGGCCCAGTCATTCATGTTGCTGTAATAATGCGGATGGGAGAAAGCAATGGCACGCAGACCGCCATGAGCCTTGATAAACTCGATGATGGGTTCGTTCAGCAGCGGGATACAATCCCATAATATATTCCCCTGGGGAGAGAGGATGAGAAAGGCCCGCTGTCCAATGGCAAAGACTGGGGCGATCTCCAGTTCATATACCTTTTCATTCAGTCGATGGGTCCGTACACTGTACCTGCCTGATAAATCCTCCGTTGAGGTCCAGCGCTGCCCTCCTTCAGGGATATACTGCCGCTCATCATTACAGATGGGGCAAACTTTATATGTCTCCGGTAAAGGATAATGTGTGCCGCAGGTGGCGCAAACCTTTGATTGTCTCATATACTGTTTTTTTCGTTTTATTCAGCTACCATATACATTGAAATAGCGATCCTGTTCCAGTTGTTGACCACCACTACCGCAAATATCAGCTAAAGGTGTTTCCCACCAGGCGTAAAAGTAGTA
>DASZVM010000860.1:0-3768 GCA_035547295.1 Puia sp.
CAGAGCTGCCATAGGTGTGGGTAATATCGTCACCGGCGTCGTGCTTTCGACTTTTGACAATCCCAATCTGAAATGGGAAACGACGCGGCAATTCAATGCGGGGGTGGATGTCGGCTTCATGGACAATAAATACAGTCTGACGGTGGATTATTATAAAAAGAGGACCTCGAACCTGCTGATCAATGCCAATATCCCGGCGGACAATGGATTTTCGACCTATGCTACCAATATGGGAGCCATACAGAACCAGGGCGTCGACATCGATGCATCGGCACGTCTGTTCTCCGGCAGTTTCAAATGGACGTTGTCGGGCAACATCTCTTTCAACCGCAGCAAGGTGCTCGATGTGGGACCCGCGGGTATCATCTTCGGGCAGTCGATCATGGCAAACGGTCTGGGCCAGAATTTAACTATCGCACGCCCCGGAAGCTCGGTGGGAGCGTTCTACGGATACAGGGTCACAGGTGTCTATCAAAATGCCGATGAAGTGTCGAAGGGGCCGAAGGACCCTGTCAATCCGGCTCCGGGAGATCTCAAATATGCCGATATCAGCGGCCCCAATGGTGTCCCGGATGGAAAAATAACCGCGGACGACCGGGTTATACTGGGAAGACCGGACCCCAATTATAGTTTCGGCATCAGCAACGCCTTCTCGTACAAAAGATTTTCATTGTCCATCCTTATATACGGAAGCATCGGGCAGAGCGTAGCGAACCTGAACCGCTATTTCTCGGACGGGATGGTATATGCCGCATCGGGAAATATCCGGACCGAGGCATATCAGCACCGGTGGACAGGAGAAGGGACGAGCAACTTTTATCCGAGAGCGAAGACGACAGGCACCCTGGTGGACACACGGTTCAGCAATTTCCTGCTGGAGGATGGTTCATTCGTACGGCTGAAAAATGTCAATTTATCCTATGACATTCCGATTGCCAGGGTGAAGTTCTTCCACAATATGTCCGTGTTCGTAAATGCCACCAACCTGGTGACGATCACAAAATACAAAGGATATGACCCGGAGATCAGCGGTATCAGCAGCAATGGATTGGACAGGGGCATCGACTATGGCACGATCCCTTTGTACAGGACATTTTCCTTTGGCATCAACGCAGCTTTCTAGTCTTTTAATCATAAAAATATGGCACATCCTACTATAAAATATCTTTTCTTTATTTCCATCATCGTGACGACGTCCTGCAACAAACTGAACGAGGTGATCAGGGATAAGCCGTCCGGCAGCACCTATATTACGAGTGCCGCAGATGTCACTTCGGCCCTGGACGGGACTTATGGAATGTTTGAATCCGCTAACCTGTTCAAGGCCGAAGCGTCCAGCTTCCTGACACTGGCGGCGGACGATATCGTCGGGGCCACTGCCAACTACAATCTTTATAGCCAGAAGCTATATGATCCCACGACGGCCCAGATAAGCTGGATATATACTCAATTCTACGGCATCATCAACAACTGTAATTTCCTCCTGCAAAAGATCCGGGAACTGAACCTTGACGCTACTTACAAGATCCGGGCGGAGGGAGAGATCAGGTTCATGCGGGCAGTGAGCTATTTTTACCTTGTCCGCATGTACGGAGGCGTGCCCATCCGTACAGAACCTACGGACGCCAACACGGATTTCTTCATCGGCAGGAGCACCGTGGACCAGGTGGACAGCCTGATATTTTCTGACCTGCAAACGGCCAATATGAACCTTCTGCCCAAGTCGCAGCCGGACGGCATCGGGCTTACGAATAAGGGCGCGGCACAAGCCATGCTGGCAAAAGCCTATCTGACCTATGGGAATTATCTCGACCTCAATGGAAGATCTTCAGCAGCGGCGTATGCGTCAGCCAGGGATTATTCGGATAGCGTGATCCTGTCGGGCCAGTACAGCCTGATGAACAATTACGCGGATCTTTGGAATGTGAACAATGAGGCCAATGCGTATAATACGGAAGTTATCTGGGGGATACGGTTTACTCGGGATAATGTACAGCAGGCCATCAAATCGGTAGGGTCGGAGTTCGCTTTGCGTTATATGCCGGTGAATATGGGCAATGTCACGGGTAATATCGCCGCGGGCAGATCGGGTAGTGCGAATTTCAAGCCCGATCCCTGGTTCTATGACATCTGTACCACGGGAGATTATGCGGGCGACTACCGCGCCGAGGTATCTTTTCTGACCAGCTTCACCAATTATAAGAACGGCAAGCTTACCGTCACCTATCCTGTCAAGCCGGCGGCGGGACAGCCCAGCGAGAACCAGCCGTATCTATGCAAGTATGTGGATGGCGCGGGCATCGACAGCAGGAACCATGAGAACGACCTCTTCATCATCCGGCTGGCGGAAGTCTACCTGATCAAGGCAGAGGCCATTAATGAGATAGAGGGCCCGACAACAGATGCGTACGACGCGTTCAACAAGCTCAGGGCCAGGGCCCGCAGCGCCAACGGTACGGCTCGTGCCACCCCGGCGGACCTGACAGCAGACCTGACAAAGGATGACTTCAGAATGAAGATATTCAACGAAAGAGGTTTGGAGCTGGTGGGTGAATGCCAGCGATGGTTCGACCTGGTCCGCATGAGATCCTCCGCCGGTACCACGATGTACGAATACCAGTTCGGTACTTATCTGCCGACGATCACAAAAACGCTTCCCGTATGGAATGCGGGCACCCAGACCTGGACGGGCGGAAGGTCATTGCCAGGCGCCATCATACCTTATAATTCCAAATTCCTGTTGTTCCCCATACCCGTGACCGAGACGAGCATAAACCCGCTGATGAAACAAAATCCGGGATATAATTGATAAGAAACAGCATACAAATCTATAGCTAATGAAGTCAACGTTGTTATTATACGGCGCGCTGGTGTTTTGCACCGTCACCGGCACTGCCCAGGTGAGCCCTGCGCCACCCCCGCCTTACCATCAGCCCGTGAACGACACTACCCATCGTTATTCCAAACACTGGCTGGAACGAATGGAGCTGTTCAGAAGCGAACCTGTTGCAAAAGGTCATACGATATTTTTTGGGAACAGCATCACTGAAAGGGGTAAATGGCGGGTATTGCTGGGAGATAGCTCAGTGATCAACAGGGGTATCAGCGGCGATGTGACCTACGGGTTGCTGGACAGGCTGGATGATATCATCAGCCGCGCGCCTTCCAGGATCTATATCCTGATAGGTATAAACGATCTGTCGAGGGGATTCTCCATCGATACCATCTGTGCGCATTATGAGCTGATGCTCCGGCGGCTGCAGGCGGGGACGCCCGGCACAAGGATATACATCGAGAATGTCCTGCCTGTCAATGACCAGGTGAGGATCGGGAAGAATATGCGGCCTTTGCGATGGAAGCTCAATGACAGTGTGCTGGTGCTGAACAAGCGCATACGAAAGATCGCCCGGTCCTATCACTGTACCTGCATCGATACCCATGACCTGTTCATGGATAAGGAAGGCAACATGATCAGTCAATATACGGACGATGGCATCCATCCCAATGCCGCGGGTTATGATCTTTGGATAACCTATCTCCGGAAGAAACATTACCTGTAAATTTTTTCTGTCTGAAATGAAAAGGATGAAGATGATTTTTGCCGGCAGGATATTATTGCTGCTGGCGCCGATGCTGATCCGGCTATGCCCCGATGCAAACGCGCAGCTGTCCTATGCCGGGTTTTTCAAGATAAGGGACGGGCTTCCGAATGTCTGTGAGAAACTGATGCATAAAGAGCCTTTGACCATTGCATTCCTGGGAGGCTCT
>DASZVM010000861.1:0-3003 GCA_035547295.1 Puia sp.
AAAATGCAGGTGTTGCATCTCGTCATAGGTGATCGACTGCCGGGGCAGATAGAAGAGCCCGTTGATCAGGTAAATGGCCAGGAGGCCGGCGGCAAACAAAGACGTATATAAAGGAGATCGCATCAATCATCCAGTTTCAGCACAGCGAGGAAGGCTTCCTGCGGGACTTCCACACTACCGATCTGGCGCATACGCTTCTTTCCCTCTTTCTGTTTTTCCAGGAGCTTGCGTTTACGGCTGATATCACCACCATAACATTTAGCCGTAACGTCCTTGCGCAGGGCGCTGATGGTCTCCCGGGCAATGACCTTGGCGCCGATGGCGGCCTGGATGGCAATCTGGAATTGCTGACGGGGCAGCAGCTCTTTCAGCTTTTCGCAAAGTTTCCTTCCAAAGTCCTGGCTGCGGCTGCGATGGATCAGGGCGCTGAGGGCATCCACCTTATCGCCATTGAGGAGTATATCCATCTTCACGATATCGCTTTCCCTCCTGCCGATGGGATGATAGTCGAAGGAAGCATAGCCGCGGGTCTGGCTTTTTAGCTTGTCATAGAAGTCAAAGACTATTTCCGTCAGCGGCATTTCAAAGATCAGCTCTACCCGGGTGGTAGTCAGATAGCTTTGATTGAGCAGCATGCCTCTTTTACCCAGGCAAAGGGTCATGATATTGCCGATATAATCGGGCTTGGTGATGATCTGGGCCCTGATATAAGGTTCTTCGATCCGGTCGATACGCGTGGGATCAGGCATTTCGGCAGGGTTGTTCACCACCAGTTCCTCCCCTTTGTTGGTATAAGCTACAAAGCTTACGTTGGGGACGGTGGTGATCACCGTCTGGTTGAATTCCCTTTCCAGTCTTTCCTGGATGATCTCCATGTGCAGCATACCCAGGAAGCCGCAACGGAACCCAAAACCAAGTGCCTGCGATGTCTCCAGCTCATAAGTAAGGGAAGCGTCGTTCAGCTGCAGCTTGTCCATACAATCCCGCAGCTCTTCAAAGTCATCCGTGTCGACAGGAAAGATACCGGCAAATACCATCGGCTTCACCTCCTCAAAACCCTGTATCATTTCGGGCTTGGGATTGCCGGCAAGTGTGATGGTATCCCCCACTTTTACTTCCTTCGCGTTCTTTATCCCTGTAATGATATAACCGACATCTCCCGTTTTTACCTCCTGTTTGGGGTCCAGCGACAGCTTCAGGACACCCACCTCATCCGCCTCGTATGCTATATCGGTAGATACGAATTTTACAATATCCCCTTTCTTTATACTACCGTTCAGGATCCTGTAGTATACGATGATCCCTCTGAAGGAGTTGAATACGCTGTCGAAGATCAGTGCCTGCAAGGGAGCATCGGGATTGCCTTCAGGAGGAGGTATCTTTTCGATGATAGCGTCCAGGATCTCCTGGACACCCAGACCCGTGCGGGCGCTGGCCAGCAGGATCTCTTCCGGTTTGCAGCCGATGAGCTCGATGATCTGGTCCTTCACTTCTTCCAACATGGCCCCGTCCATATCGATCTTATTGATGACCGGTATGATCTCCAGGTCGTTCTCTATGGCGAGATAAAGGTTGGAAATGGTCTGGGCCTGGATACCCTGGGTAGCATCCACCAGTAAAAGGGCCCCTTCGCAGGCAGCCAGCGCACGGCTCACCTCATAGCTGAAGTCGACGTGCCCCGGAGTATCGATCAGGTTCAGTATATATTGCTGTCCTTTATGGGGATAGTTGATCTGGATAGCATGGCTCTTGATGGTAATGCCCTTCTCTCTCTCCAGGTCCATATCATCCAGCACCTGCGCCTGCATATCCCGCTCGGATATGGTGTGGGTCATTTCAAGCAGACGGTCTGCCAGGGTACTTTTACCATGGTCGATATGGGCGATGATGCAAAAATTCCGGATATTCTTCATGAAGGTGACGTACGCCTTTTTTGTGCCTGCAAATGTACGCTTTTTTCCCAGCGGTTCCTGCCCGGAAATTGCTTATTTTCACACAAATTCCCGGTATGTCTACCGAACTGATCTCTTTATTTGAACAGGCAGTTTCCGACAGCAAGGATCTGAGAGAACGCCCCAGCAACGAAACCCTGTTGCAACTGTATTCCCTCTATAAACAGGCCACGGAAGGGGATGCGGCAGGAGACGGGCCCTCTAATCCCTTCGATTTTGTCGCCAAGGTTAAATACGAAGCCTGGTCAACCTTAAAAGGTAAGACAAAAGAGACGGCGATGCAGGAGTACATCCATCTTATCTCCAAGTTAAAAAGTTAACTATCAGCATATTGGACTATTTGTCCAGGACCCTCTGGTAGATGCCGGCCAGCTGTTGCCCTATGACAGGATAGCTGAATTGCTGTTCCGCCTTTTTTGCAATGAGCGTTCTGTCATAAGCAGCATACCCGTCCAGCATGGTGTACAGCGCCTGCAGCAGCTGATCTTCCCGCTCGCTGTCCACCAGTATCCCATTGCTGCTGTCGATGATCTCCCCTATACCTCCTACCCGTGTCGCGATCACCGGCAGACCGCAGCACAGCGCTTCGAGTATCACGCAGGGAAGGTTCTCGTACCTGCTGAATAGCAGCAGGAAATGGGCCCCGCTCATCTGCGATGCCACTTCGGGATAGGTTATCTCCCCTGTCAGGAATATTCTCCTATCCAGCAGTCCCTTGTCTGCCAGCGTTTGTCTGATCTCCGGCGTATAAGGGCCGATCAGGGTAATATCCACGTCCTGGCGGGTAGTACACAGCTGCTCCAGCACCCGGAGGATCCCCGCGATGTTCTTTTGATACCCCATCGTGGAGACATGAACGCATTTCTTCCTTTCCCCCGGGGCTGCGGGCGGATGCGATGGATGGAACAGACCGGTATCTACGGTATTGTATACAGTCTCATAAGGAATACCGCGGAACCACTGTTCTACCTCTCCGGCCAGCGCTTTACTGACGGGAAGGAACAGTTCCGTCCCCGCAAAGATCCTTCCGTATAATCTTCGTGTAATGGCA
>DASZVM010000862.1:0-6113 GCA_035547295.1 Puia sp.
TCCCCATTCGCTGTCGATACAGAACTTCCCTCCATTTACTTCTGTGAACTCCCGGCATAAAAGCATACCAAGACCGGTGCCTTTCTCCCTGGCAGTCCCATAAGTAGTTATACTTTCTTTCCGGCGGATCTTGCCGAGGATCTCCTCCTTTATACCAATGCCCGTGTCAGCCACACACACTTCTACACAATCCTTCATACGCCTGCCGCTGATGGATATTGTATCCCCTGCCCGGCAAAACTTGATGGCATTACTGACCAGGTTGCGGAGGATCACCTGGATCATATCCTTGTCCGCATAAGCCGTCAGCCCTTCGTCGATATCATTCTTTAATACGATGTTCTTTTCCCCCGCTTGCTTGAGATACAGCGGCAGGATGTCGTCCACCAGCTTCCGCAGCGTAAGACAGACAGGCGCAACGGCAATCCCGTTCAGTTGGCTGCTGGCCCAGAAAAGAAGATTGCCCACCAGCTCGGAAGAATAATCCACATTCCTCCGCAGCTCGTCCATCATGCTCCGGATCTCCCCATCCGAAAGCCTGTTCTCTTTCAGAAAGTCCAATAACCCCTTCAGCGAATTCAATGGTCCCCGCAGATCATGGGCAATGATGGAGAACAGCTTGTCCTTTTGCTGGTTATTCAACAGCAGCTGCACCGCCTGGTGCTCCATCGCCTCTTTCTGCTGCTCGATCTCCATGTTCTTGTCGGAAAGCTCTTTATTGCTTTTCTTGCTGGCAGCCCTGCTGCGCTGCAATAATATGGCCACCACCAGCAGAAAAAGGATAAAAATGAAGGCTATGGAGATCTGGAGGGTATGGTTCGAGTCCACATGTTTTTGGACGATCTCCTGCTTGGCAGCCGCCTGCCGCATGGAATCCGCCTTCCGCTCGTATTCATATCGCGATTCCAGGGAAAAGGACTGCTTGCGTATCTGCTCGCTGTACAAGCTGTCGGAATAGCTCTTAAAGAGCTTGAAGTATTGCAGGGCCGTGCGATAATCCCCCTTCATCTGATAGACCTCCGCCAGCACCTGTCCCAGGTCTTTGATATCCTTTTTCCGGTGCAGCTGACGGGCAAGGGCAAGCCCCTGTGAGCCATACCTGTAGGCTGACACCTGGTCTTTCAGGAGCAGATAGGTGCAAGCCAGGTGATAAAAGCTTTCGGTTTGACCCAGCTTATCATCCGTATGGAGATAATATTTCAGGGATCCCCGGTGAGCGGTAAGAGCGTCCTTATAAAGACCCCGGGCGGCCAGTATCCTCCCGAGATCGTTGTTAAATGAGGCAAAGGCCAGCGAGTCCTTCATCGCCAGCGCCACCCGGATGGCCTTGTGGACATATTCCAGGGCAGTATCGTATCGCTGCCGGTGAAAATTGACGTCGGAAAGATGGGAATAGATATAGGCCAGCTGCGTGCTGTCCCCCGTGGCCTCATAGACAGCGCTGTCCCTCCCTATTTGCTTCAGGGCCTCATCATAATCCCCCATCTGTTTGTAAAAAAGGGCGATATTGACATTCACCTTGGCTACCAGCGCTGCATTGCCGATGCTGTCGGCGATAAGACGGGATTGCCGGTAAGCAGCCAGCATCTCCACGTAATTCCCGATCATTTCATAGGTATTGCCGATCATCCTCCAACTTTCCGCCTTACCCCTCCTATAACCAGTGGAATCCGCATATCGGAGGGCCTTTCTCCCATAGTAAAATGAGCTGTCGGCATTGACGCCGTAATAGCGACGGGCCAGGAGGTTGAGGGCATCGACATGGGCCGCCGTCGACTGGGCAGATCCCTCCCCGGCAAGTGCCAGACAGAGTCCTAACCAAACCATAATACAAAGACCCTTCATCTTCAACAGCGTATTAAGATTAAATAATATCCAGCGCGAACCGTCGTTATTATAATAAAGGAGGGCTACTTACGAACAAGATCGTAAGAACCTGTGTTATTCTTTTTAAGGATCATGGGAGAGCACGTTCTGAATGAGTCATCCGTCGATGGCGTAGCAGGTGTGGAAGCTGTAAAACTAACAAAAAAAAGACTTACAGCAACAGAAGAGCGAAAGAATATTCACATCCTGTTAATAAGTAACTTTAGGAAATTACACTGCAGCTTGGCTATATTTATACAAGAAAGCCACATGATCCGATAGGTAAAAAAGTACCCATTTTTCTCAATTAAAAAGACTTGAATTTGACTGAGACTATCATCAACCTGGAAACCGTTAATCCCATTGAATTTTTCGGCGTAAACAACGGTAAGTTAGATATCTTGAAGAAAAAGTTTCCACTCCTGAAGATCTTGTCGAGAGGCACCCAGATAAAGTTAAGCGGATCGCCCGAACAAGTGGAGACAGCCAAGGAGAAAATCGACCTTCTGGTGCAATATTTAGAACGCAACGGCCATGTCAGCGAGAACTATTTCGAGCAGATATTGGGGGGCGACGATGCCGAGACGGTAGATCATTTTGTAGACAGGCATCCCAACGACATCCTGGTATTTGGCCCGAATGGTAAAACTGTTCGCGCCCGTACGGTCAACCAGAAAAAAATGGTGGCCGCGGCGGAGAAGAACGACATTGTCTTTGCCATCGGCCCTGCCGGTACAGGTAAGACCTACACGGCCGTTGCGCTCGCGGTAAGGGCCCTGAAGAATAAGATGGTCAAAAAGATCATCCTCACCCGCCCTGCCGTCGAAGCCGGTGAAAGCCTGGGTTTCCTGCCTGGTGATCTGAAGGAGAAGATCGATCCCTATCTGCGTCCTCTATACGATGCGCTGGACGATATGATCCCCGCCGATAAGCTGGGCTATTACATGAGCACAAGGACCATCGAGATAGCTCCCCTGGCCTATATGCGGGGACGTACGCTGGACAACGCCTTTATCATCCTGGATGAGGCCCAGAACGCCACTGATCTGCAGCTCAAGATGTTCCTCACCCGCATCGGCGCCAACGCAAAAGCCATCATCACGGGTGACCTTACACAGATCGACCTGCCCAAAAATCAAAAAAGCGGATTGGCAAAAGCCTTGTATATCCTGAAGGGTATCGACGGCATCTCCCATATTGAGCTGGACGAAGAGGACGTAGTTCGTCACCGCCTGGTAAAAGCCATTATCAAAGCCTACGAAAAGGACAAGAAAGACAACGAGGACAACGGAAGTCCCGAGCGATAAACATCATGATAAAAAGAATCTTCTTTCCCGCCCTGACCACGCTGTTGCTGGCAGCCTGCAGCGGCTCCCATACCTATAAAAAAGCCGAGGATGCACAGGATGCCGGTCGCGAGTTCATCCGTGCCTCCCTGGACGGAGACTATGATAAAGCCAACTTTTATCTGTATGCCGACAGCACTAACCAGATGCTGCTGGACAAATGGAAAAAGGATTACGACGGGCTAAGCCATGAAGAGCAGAAAAAATACAAGGATGCCGACATTCGGGTGATCAATCTGGCGACCGTCAACGACTCCGTCACCTCCTACACCTACGCAAATACCTACAAGCTGGACACGACTACCCTCAAGGTCATCCGTGTCAACGGCAATTGGCAGGTGGATCTTAAAGAGATATTAAAAGGCAAAGGAGGGTTTTAATTTTAATCTCCCGTTGTCCCTTTGGCATAATATTGGTCCCGGTTTGGTTAACGACTTGTTAACCAAACCCTATTTTTATGCTCAACTTCCTGAAAACCAGATGGTTTGACATTGGAGCCATCATCGCCTTCGTTATCATCAAAGGGATCATCCTGAACGCCCGGCTCATGGGCAGCATTCAATCTCTTTTATGGCTGGGGTTTGCCGCCCTCCTCCTCTTCCAGGCCGAGGAATACCATTGGCCGGGCAGCTATCCGGAATGGCTGAGCAGATTGTCGGGCAAAGGGAAAAAGTCTTACCGGACACCCTTAACCGCCAATTCGAACTTCATCATACACGTATTGGTACAATGGACGACCTTTATCGTCGCCGCCATTTTAGAAGAAGACGCCCTATGGCTGGGCATGGCCGTGATGATCTTCTGCTTCGGCAGCTTTATCAAACATACGTTTTACTATAACATCAAGGCCAGGACCTGGTATAACCCTGGCATGGCAACATCCATCCTGTGCCTGTTGCCTGTGTCAGCCTTCTTCTTCCGGGAAGTCGTCGGCAAACAGAAAGCATCGCTGACCGATTATCTTTTAGGCGTCCCCCTGGGCATCTTCTTTACGCTGGTGACTTCCGTCGAGGTTATCAACTGGATAAAAAGCAGGCACTTCCAGCCCGCCGCGCCTAAGCATTCGTGATTGGCGCCACGCCGGGGGGCATTACCATCACGGGGATAGTGGCATTCCGAATGACATATCCGGCCACCGAGCCGGCAAACATACGGCCCAGACCGGACCTTCCATGCGTGCCCATGACGATAAGGTCCGCTTTCCACTCTTCCGCCACCCGCAGCAGCTCTTTTTCCGGTGTGCCTTCGGGCGTAAAACGGGATACCCTCATGTCACCACCATACTGGTCCACACATTGGGTGATGACCCTATCTGCCTCTTCCAGCAAGACCGTCCTGCTGTTCTCCGGCGTAATACCCAGGTCGGCATTGACAACTTCCTTCGCCTTGTCGACGACGCATACCACCGCCATTTCAGCAGCCAGCTGCCGGCCCAACGCAAAGGCGGCCATGGCCGCCTGCATGGAATACATACTATCATCCGCCGCCACCAGGATCCTCCTGAATTGCATACATCTGTTTTTTATTATTTCACCAGCGCCATACCCCCTGCCGTCACCAGTAATCCCAACGTGACGCTAAGGATCATATAAAGCGCGAAATAAGCATAGTTCCCTTCCCGGATGAGGCTGATGCATTCGTACGAATAGCTGGAAAATGTAGTGTATCCTCCGCAAACTCCCGTGATGAGCAGCAGCCGCCATTCGATGGTCATCCAGGCAAATCTGTTGGAAAGACCATACAGGATGCCAATGATAAAACAGCCTGATATATTCACCAGGAAGGTCCCCAGGGGAAAGGCGATGGCGACATACTTGCTTATGCCCACTTGCAGCAGATAACGGCCGATACTGCCGATGGCGCCCCCAAGCCCCGTAATAATGAGATATTTCATCTATGGCTGATTTTTTTATTCTGCATCCCAGAATTCCACCTCTTTGTAGATAACGACCTTCGAACGCAGCAGTTCCTGGTGCTTCAAAAAGAAATGCTCCAGCTTTTCTTTTCTGTCGATAAGCTCCACGCACATGGACAGGCGGGCATTATCGCCTTCCACGGTAAAGGTCCGGAGATCTTCCTGCCCGCCGTAGCTGGCATGAGCCGCATGCACCGATGCCTTGATGATCCCATCCTTTTTAGCTTCCGAAATAATATGGAGATAGGCGCTCCGTGGAAATAATTTCCGGAATAACGTCCTTTGACCAAGCCTTACTTTATGCGCAGGCTCCAGGTAGATCTCCAGTTTGCCTAATGAATGGCTTTTGATCTTCTTAACCATGATCGTTTCCTGTTTTTTATACGCTCTTCCCGAATGGCCCTTAACGTGAAGTCCTTTTCATGCCCAAGTTGACTGACTTTTGAGGACCCTATCCGTTGCGCGTGATAGATCCCCGAATGGCCGCTGAAATAATAAGCGGTAAAGCACGCCACGGCATAATACAGCAAATGCTCGCCTCCAAACAATTCCACCCCCATCAGTGTACAGGCTATCGGCGTGTTGGTCGCACCCGCAAATACGGCAATGAACCCAAGTCCCGCCATGAGGTCCACAGGCGCGCCGCTGATCATGGCAATGGTATTGCCCAACGCAGCCCCGATGAAGAACAACGGCGTCACCTCTCCTCCTTTAAAACCCATCCCCAGTGTAATGGCAGTGAACAGCAATTTCCAAAGCCAGCTGAAATAATTGGCTCCGCCGGGGTGAAAACAGGATAAGATGCTCACCGAATTGCTGTACTGACCGGTCACTCCAAGGCTGAGATAATCCTCCGTTCCCAACGCCAAAGTAAACAGGATGATCACGATGCCGCCCACGGCAGGAACAAGCCATCCCGTTTTGATCCATCGGTTGCTGTAATTTTTGATAGTATGAGAAGTTTCCGCAAAAGCATATCCCGCCAA
>DASZVM010000863.1:0-3291 GCA_035547295.1 Puia sp.
GTCCTTATCGTCGACGACACCATCACTGTCACGGTCATGCGTGATAACGATCTTCTTATAGAGGGTATCCGATTTGTTGTCCTTTTTCTTTTTCTCCTCTTCCTTGTTCTTGCTATGCTGGAAGATAGGCACCGTAATACCTATATGTACGTCTGCGTGCTGGATCCTGTTTTTGAAAAGGCTGCTCAGCACCGAGCCGCTGCCCACGAACAAAGGGCCCAGCCGGGCGCCCGCGCCCCAGGCCAGCTGTCCTTGTACATTATAGGATACGGGAGAATAGATGCTGAACCATTTCTTCTCCAGTCTGGGCGTAACAGTAAAGGTCGTGATATAGTTCGGTGTCACCTGGTTCGTGTTGGCCACCGTGTTGAACAGTACATCCGCATTGACGTAGATCCTTTTGTAAATGTTGTAATCCGCGTTCAGGTGCAAGGCCGTGGGCAGCTTGGCATTGATCTTTTCCACGCCGCCCTTGGAAGTAACAAGCCCCGCCGTCTGCAGACGGGTGAAATATTCGTTAAAGGTCTCTCCGTCCTGCATCTGCAATTCCTGGGCATTGTGCCCGTCCGCTGTAAGGGTATATTCTTTTCCGTTGGGTGAATTCGTAAAATTTACGGCGCCGATGTCCGTGAGCGAAAGACCCAGCCGCAGCTTGTAGGTAAAGGGATCGGGTCTCCATTCGTAGACCAATCCTATATCCGCGCCCCAGCCGTTGCCGTTGTGCTTCGTAAGGGCGTCTTTGATGCTGGCGCCATTACCCAGGTCGTCCATATTGGACGAATAGCGGGCATTGACCTCCGCCTGCATCTTGGCTATCATATTGGCAGGGTCCAGGTTGACGGTCATCTGGCCCGTGGACAGGCTGCCATAGGCGATGCCGGAAATATATTTACCCGTGATCCCTGCTTTCAGTATCATATGGCTGTTTTGCATCAGTATCCGTCCGAAGGACAGACCTACTTCCGCAAAGGACATGCTTTTTACCTGCAGGCTCCGGTTGATGATGTCGGTATTGAAATAGCTGGGATCCGCCGTACCCATCAGGCGGAAAAGGGGATCGCTGAGGTTGAAGATATTGCCCACGCTGCGGACACGGGTGATGATGCCGACGGCGTCCTTTTTATCGATGTTGAACATGGCGGAAGGCCCCAGGATGTCCGTATTGAGGTACATGTACTTGTAGTCCTTGTTGGTGGCTTTATAATAGCCGTTGCCTTCGGAGAGGTCCTTGAATTTCAGCTTGAAAAGGTTCTTCCGGTCCAGTTCGTAGGCGTTATTGCCCGCAAACCCGCTGACGGAGATGATGTTGACGTTGACCTTGTATTTGCTGCCGGCCAGCATGCCGGGATTGAGGATGATGCTGTTGACACCCGAGTAATTGTCATAGCCATAGCCAATAAATGACTGGGCGTGGGCCAGGCTGCCCAGGGTAAGCCCTATCAGGAGCAATGCTGTTATTTTCCATTGACGCACAAAGACATGTGTCTTCTCAACAGCGTTAGGTATAGCCGGGTTCTTCATACAGACGGGTCTTGGTTTTTGTATAGGATGTGGATCCCTTGCGGGGTTCCCGAAGTCTATAAAACGGAAAAATTCCCATTGTATTGCTCAGGAAATGGGGGAATTACGTGGTAGGGCTGCCTTTATTACGGCCGGTTAGCCTTCCACCAGAAGATCAATTCTCCGGCTTGCTCAGCTTTGCCTCATCCACCGGCTTGTTCACTTCTATTTTTTCTATGTTATTCCTGGCGTTGACACCTCCCGTCGTAATGGCAAAAGGAAAGATATATCCATCCGGTGTTTTCTGGTAATCGCTGAAATCGATATTGAACTCCGCGTTAGGGTCCCTGCGGCCCTGACCGCCGCCGCCGCCGCCCATCATTCCACCCCCTTTACGGGTCTCACGCAGGATATAATACGATTGCGCATCGATGGAGTAAATGAGCTCACTGCCTGTGGCCGGGGTCAGCTTGATCTTATAGCAGGGTTTGCCTTCTACCGTATCCTTGCCTGATAATTCAACCTTGTGGCCTTTGGCGGCATAATCCACCAGCGGGCTTGGCACATCCAGCTGCAGCCGCATGCTTTTCAGCGCTTCATCCGGTATGGGTTTGAATTCGCCTCCGCTCCGGGGATTGGAGGCCCAACCATTGGCAGGCGTGACTATTATCACCACATTCCCCATCCCAAACGAGATCTCCTGGCGATAGAGCTTATCCTTTACCCGCCAGGTCTTGGTATTGATCTCCATCCCGTTTTGCATGACGGCCGTCCCTTCTATATAAAGCGTCTTGATGGATTGGAGCTTTTCCTTTCCACCCATGGCTTCGATATGTTTGGCGATGATCTCGTCGGCTGTTTGGGCTTTTATGTGCGGGGCGGCGGCCAGCAGAACAGCAGCGAAAGCAATGGTCCTCAATGCGCTCATATAATAAGTTTGAGCTACTAAGATATTATTTCTTTAATTTCCCGCCTGGAAATCCATAATTAATACCCATGATCCGGATCACAGGCCAGTTAGTAGACATTTTTAAGGAGAAGATATACCCTGCGGAAGTAACCATCGGGGATGGCGTTATTCAATCTGTTACGTCTCTGCCGGAGGCCCCTGCGCAATACATCCTGCCCGGCTTCATCGACGCCCACGTCCACATCGAGTCCAGCCTGCTGATACCCTCCGAATTTGCCCGTCTGGCCGTCATGCACGGCACCATTGCCACCGTCAGCGATCCCCATGAGATTGCCAACGTCTGCGGTCTGCCCGGGGTGGAATTTATGATAAAGAATGGCAAGACCGTCCCCTTTTACTTCAATTTCGGGGCCCCCAGCTGCGTACCCGCCACGAGCTTCGAGACGGCCGGCGCGACCCTGGGTATCCACCAGGTAAAGGAACTTCTGCAAAATCCCGAAATAAAGTACCTCAGCGAGATGATGAATTTCCCGGGGGTGCTGCATAATGATCCCGAGGTCATAGCCAAGATCGCTGCTGCGCATGCGCTGGACAAACCCGTGGACGGTCATGCACCCGGATTGCGCGGCACTCAGGCCAAACAATACATCGACACAGGCATTTCCACCGACCATGAGTGTTTTACCGCCGAAGAAGCCCTGGATAAGCTCCGGTACGGTATGAAGATCCTTATCCGGGAAGGGAGTGCCGCCCGTAATTTCGACGCCCTGGCCCCCCTGCTGGCCGAACATGGAGATAATATGATGCTTTGCAGCGATGACAAGCACCCGGACAATCTGCTGCTGGGACATATCAATACCCTTTGTGCCCGGGCTATCGCG
>DASZVM010000864.1:0-5115 GCA_035547295.1 Puia sp.
CGTGTGGGGCACGGACAAAAGAGAGGACAGGGATACGCTGTTCGAGTTTTATCTCCTGCCGCCTTTTCGTATGCAGACCAGGCTTGTTTTTAGAGAGGTGCTGACCACTACAGGCGTTCGCTTTATCGAATGTCAGAGTAATGACCCTTTGCTGACCTCCATGCTATATGAATTCGCACAGGATATACAGGCCGAAGCCATCCTTTTCGAGGATCACTTCCTTAGCATGCTGCCCCTGGCCGGGCTCGTTTTCAGCCGCGAGACCGGCGAGGATAGTGGTTTCGATGCAGGCGGGTATGTGCTGGCTCAAGACGGGGAGATCGTAGCCACCGGCGGATTTATGCTGAACTATAACATGCCATATGCGGATATTTATATGGAGGTGAAAGAACATGCCCGGAGAAAAGGGTTCGGCAGCCTTATAGTCCAGGAATTAAAAAAGGAGATCTATCTGCGCCGGAGAGTATTGCCGGCACCCGCTTACA
Organism: Puia sp.; assembly: GCA_035547295.1. Classification (GTDB taxonomy): domain Bacteria; phylum Bacteroidota; class Bacteroidia; order Chitinophagales; family Chitinophagaceae; genus Puia. Next base: position 486 of record DASZVM010000864.1, read on the forward strand.
TCGACAGCATCTCCAACACCCTCTTCCTGATCTCCCTGAAATAAGAGATACTGCCATCATAATCATTAAAGTTCCGGATGATCTCACCCGCCAATTGCCCCGCCTTGGCGGCATCCTTCTTCTCCAGCATTTTCAGAAGCTCATAATCGTAGGTCCCATCGCGCATCGCTTCAAATCTTATAGAGCTGTACAGCTTATGATATCCCGGATAAATGATAAAACAGTCGCCCGCCGGCAATCGACCCCTGTCGCGGGACACTTCCTCGAAGGGGTTCTTGAAACCGCCCCAGTAGTTCAATCCCCAGTGCAGATAACCCGTAAGGCCGTATTTGAAGTTTATCCAATGCAGATAGCGCGTCTGTATCAATGGAAGTTCGATGAACCGGTTGGCATAGTTTCCCCTGGGACCGACACATGTATAGAACCATATCTCTTTGCCGTTGTTTTTCAGGTCGCGGTAAAAACTATAATCTTTATGCAGTACATCGAGTATCGGCACCCAGGTATCGATGGCCCCTGCCAGCTCCTTTGATGTAAGCACCGCGTCCAGGATCTTTACCCCAGGCATATATTTTCGCACATAGGCGCTGATCGCCTGGTAGGAGGCAGCATTCTTAGCCCCCGGCTCATCCGCTATATGCTGCATGTACTTGTTCAGCCACCCCTTCTTCTCCAAATGCTCGCGAAAGGCCGGGAAAAACTGGTCATAAAATATTTTTACACGAGGGTCCTCCAGGGGAAGCTTCACCAGCCGTATGCCATCCCGCTCTACGTCAGGCGCTGCGCCCGGCATCAGCTGCTTGTTGACACCTGTATCCGCCACCGGGATCTCCACATAATACGGCTCGTCCCAGTTACCCGACCTCCATGCCAGGTGACCACCCTCGATGCGTTCCAGCGCGCCCGCTTTTTCAAAGATCTCCGCCTCCTTGTCAAAAAGCGAAAAGTCGAAACTGTACTTTTCACCTTGCAGACGATATTGCGTCATCCATATCGGGTAGATCCTGTTTACGTTCTGGCCGTGGGCCGCCATGATGGCAGCGATCTTTCCAATCAATTCCCAGTACAACGGCGTATAGTTTTTTACAGGTACGCCCCCGTTGAGATAAGCCAGGTTATCCGGGTTAAAGCTGGCCCAGTTGGTAATAAGGAGAGAAGTATGCGCCACCGTCACAGGGTATACCCGAATAAAGAAATCCTTCCGGTGACGAACCTTAATGCCGCCTGCAACGGCCGTTATCTGTGCAGTGCCCTTATAAAGACCCGGCGCAGCGTTCAACGGCACCTTTGTCATGATCCATAAGGGTTGAACTTCGTTCTCTTCCAGGTTAAAGGTCGTATCCGTCAATATCGGGTCGGGGAAATAGTCCGACGGCGTACGAAGCAGGTCCTTGGATGTCGGCTCGTATTTCCTGTTGACCTTTACATAACCCACCAATCCTGTTTGACAATTATTCAATCTCGCGCTGCCGTTGACGGGAGTGCTCGCCGTTACGTCCAGGGATGCCAGGTCAGTTCTGGCCTTTACCACCAGCTGCAGGGTAGCGGTTTCGCCACGCGCAACACATATCGTATCCACGTTGTCGCGGAAGTAGCGTCGATCCTTCAGCACTTTCTCAAGAGGGTCCACCTGGTATACATAAAATCCTTTTTGCTGGGCATAAACCAATTGCTGTGTGAGTAACAGAACAACTGCAAGTATTCCTTTCATATTTTGGTAGTAATATTTAATTGATCCTTTTTCAAAACATTTTTGCATCTTCCTTTCGCGTGATGGAATGCAACAGGAATGTATATGCGGTAATTGCGGGGCCGTTTGCATTCTCCCGGAAAAACCATTCCCCCTGCCGCGCAACCGTCTTGTCCTCCTGCAGGGCAGACCACTTTTTCAAAAGCGTTAGTGCGTCGGCCTCCCGGCCGAGCCGCTCCAGGGCCAGACATTGCACAAGTGTATTTAACGAAGCCGTATCCAGGCTACAGGCTGCCACCCGCTCCATATACTGCCGGGATTCACTTTGCCGGCCCTTTCCTGCCATCGCCAGCGCAGCCATCCAATCTTCCAGCCGGCTATCCAAAGTATTGTCAAAAGGTTTACCCACGCCCATATTGCGCGGCCATTGCCGGGCTTCCATCGATCTTTCCAACGCCTGGCCGTATTTCTTCTTTTCCAACGCTTCAAGTGCCAGCATTAGTTTGGTCTCTTCAAACAATTTGCGGCCATCGACCCGGCCTTCGAATGGCAGGATCTTTATTTTTTTCAGCGTCTCATCGGCCGTGGCGTAATTCCCCGTACGAAGAAGACAGCGCACATATAGCATCCCGATCAGGTAGTTTGCCGGGTCGTCACGATAATATGCCGCAGCAACCTTCAGGGCCGCATTATAATTTCCGTGGCTCAGATAAAACCTTGCCAGGTACTGGCCATACCGCCACTGCCGTCCATCCAGTCGGCAGGCCGTACGCAGGTCCCGGTCAATATCGGCGGAATCCCCCGACGGCCGGAGCCTTGCCCGGGTAATATAAAAAGGAGCGAATGGCACCCCTTCCCCAAGATCATCAAGCAGCCGGCATGCCTGCTCCTTTTGACCTCTGAACCCCAGTATCAGCGCCAGAAAGTACCGGGGTTTCCAATCTGAAGTATGCTGCATCGCCCATTCCATTACCGTTGCGCTTTCTTCGCGGAATGGGAATACCTGTAATGCATCACTGCTGTCGGCCATGGCAAGCCACCGGGCGCCGGTCAGGTCAGTCCGCAGACTATCCGCCATCTCGATCCCTCGACCATCCGTCATGTCTGTCCCCCTTTCGCCACCCTGCTCATTCCTGTGCAGCCAGGCCTGCCAATAACGCGTTTCTGCATTGGGCGGCGCCAGAGACAAAAGCTCCCTGGCCTCGTCGTACCGTCCAACGCCGGCATACCAGCACGCCAGCTCCAGGTAGATCTCCACCGGCATCTCATTACGGATAAGATGCATAAAATCGTCCCTCGCGGCCATACTCCTGGTTTTCCAGTATTTTTCGTATCTGATAAAATGATTCAGAGGATCCAGCGCCGTAATACGGGCAGCCACCTCGTTCATCTTCTGCTGCGCACCCTGCACGCCCTGCATCCCCTCCAGACGCGCCGCCAGGTATTCCAACTGAAGTCCTTCGATACTCTCGCTATTGCTTTTCAGACAGCGGGCCGCAAAATCCAAAGCCTTAGCCGGCTGACCACGCTGAATATAAATACGGCTGATCTGTGCATTGGCAGCGCTCCGGAATGCAGGCGTAAGCGCAGCTATTTCAAAACCGTCAAGGGCATCGAAAACTTTTCCCAGCCGTCCAGCCGCCAGACCGTAATAATAGTTGGCAGCTCCATCATACGTGTCGATACTGAGGGCTTTCCGCGCAAAAAAGAACGAAGGATCATACCGCATCTTTTGATACTGTATCATCGCCATCTGCACCAGCGAAGGAAGAAATGAGCTGTCGGCCAGCAGAGAGGCGCGTATTTTCTCCTCCGCCTCTTCAGGAAGACGGAACCGCAGCAGATCGCGCCCCTGAAGGTAGAGACCGTAAGGGCCATTCCAATTGAAATCAGGGAAGTGCGTCACCGGTCTTTGCAGGTCCTTCTCCGAAGCCGTCGTATCCAGCTCTTCGGTCACTCCATTCAGCGACAACAAGGCAGCCTGCTGCCCCCCCGGCAGGAGAATCTTCAAATCCACCGCTTCCAGCGGACGGGCCGACAGCGGCGCCTGGTACAATATCTTTCCCACACCGTTATATACACGCAAGGTATCCGCGATAGGCCGCACCGGCGAAAGCCGGAAATCTAACGACGACCCCTGTATACTTATATTCATGGCACCGTTGCTACCCGCCCCGGTCATTCCGCCGATCTGTTTATACGGATACCAGTATTCCTTCCAGCTGTCTGAAGCAAACGGAGGAAAACCCAGCTGCTTGAAGGGCGTAAACCCGCTTTGCGGCTGATTCTGGTTAAACAGCCGGCCGCTTTGCATTTCAACATACTGGCCGTCCTTGTCGGTCAGCAGCTCTTCCCATATCTTACCCTGGTCCGATAACGCCCAGAAAAATACTTTCTTACCCACCTTTTCCGACCGCGGGGACGCGCTTGTAGGTCAGCGTGCTGCCGAATCCCCCATACAAGGTTGGATTGGCCGGCGCCAGGTAATGATAGTCGTTCACGTTCAACACGCCGTCGTGGTTGGGATCGATGTACCGGGGATGTCCGGGCAGATATTGGTTGGAGGCGGATACATAATTCCTTTTGCCGCTGGGAAGGGCTTGTTCGTTCGTAATTTCTGCCTGGTCCTTCCATACCCCTGCATAAACGAGACCATAGTTGGCGCCAAGCGGCACCCCTTTTTCCATATAGCTGGAGGTTACGCCATATCCGATCCCTCCGTCCAGCAGGACTTTGGTAAGCGGGCCGATATCCGTCACCTTCTGGTGATTCGTTGAAATATTGATAATGGCGCTCCATTTAAAATTCCGGCTCCTGATAATATCTCCATTCACTGCAAAGTCGAAGCCGTCGGTGAGTGACTTTCCAAGATTTACAAGACGGGATCCATACCCCGTTTGAGTAGGTATCTGCACCGTCACCAATAGGTTTTTGCTGTTC
>DASZVM010000865.1:0-3233 GCA_035547295.1 Puia sp.
CGGTGCCGGACCTCCCATCATGACAGCCATCTTGGCGAGGACATCATGCAGCTCTTTTATACTGTAAAATTTATAGATCTCAGGTGTCTGGCCTGCATCGAAGGCGGAAGGGATCGTTGTATACGGTCCGAATACTTTTGATCCGGCATTTGCGCTGATCTTCTGGATATGATCGGGCAGGATGAAGAAGTTCCTGTTGGCTTCGCTGACATTTTCTCCCCGGACCAGCTTTTGTACGCTGTCGTACTTTTGTTTCAGCATTTCCTGGGTGATGCGGGAGTCGCCGGCTTCCGTACCGGTATGCTGATAGCTTCCAACGATGGTATCGCCTTTCAGGTTGAGCACGTACAGACCGTCTTCCGGGGCTTCCACGCTTACTTTCCCTGCTGGGGTTTGTACATTCAGCGTCACAGGATCGCCGCCGGAAAAGTCCAGGTCCTGTTGATGAAGAGGGCCGCCTTCGCCAACGGTGATGTTGGTCTTGGTGTTGTCTACCTGTATATCGCTGCCGGCATAGACGATGACCTTTTTATGGTGGCCTTTGCAAGAGGAGAGAGAAAGGAAAACGGCAAGCGGCAATGTCATAATGGAAAGCTTCTTCATATATCAGTTTTATGTCCGGAAAATGAATCCCGGCGCAGTGGACCACTGACCGGGATTGCAAGTAACTGAAAATTTTCGAAACTATCTATGAAGAACGTATCTATTTGCCAAGAGCGGCTGCATAACGTTCTGCCACTTTATCCCAATTGACTACATTCCAGAAAGCTCCCAGGTACTCGGCGCGGCGGTTCTGGTACTTCAGGTAATACGCATGTTCCCATACGTCTACGCCCAGCAGCGGTGTGCCTTTTACTTCGGCTACATCCATCAGTGGGTTGTCCTGGTTAGGGGTAGAGCTGATCTCCAGCTTGCCGTCCTTTACGATCAGCCAGGCCCAGCCGCTGCCAAAACGGGTCATGCCTGCTGCGCTGAACTTTTCCTTAAAGGCATCAAAGCTGCCGAAGGTGGTGTGGATATCGTCGGCCAGTTTAGCGGCAGGAGCGCCTTTGCTCTTGGGGCTCAGGCTTTCCCAGAAGAAGGTATGGTTCCAGTGACCACCGCCGTTGTTGCGGACGGCAGGGCTGATGGTGCCTGCTTTGGCAACCAGCTCTTCCAGGGATTTACCCTCGTTGGGAGTGCCTGCGACGGCTTTATTGAGATTGTCAACATATGCCTGATGGTGCTTACCATGGTGTATCTGCATGGTCGTAGTGTCGATGTGCGGTTCCAATGCATCGAATGCATAGGGCAACGCAGGGAGTGTAAATGCCATAAAGATGATTTTAAGTGTTAACGTGTAACGGGGTAGCGAATTTACAGGAAAATGACCACCCTGCCAAACCGGTGGGCTGACCGGGTATGGTGTATGCAACAACCGGACCATGGAATGACCGTGACCGGCTAACGGCGGCGTTCACGGAAGAAGTCCTGCATCAGGGTAGCGCATTCTTCTTTCAGGATGCCTTTTACAACGGTGGTCTTTGGATGGAAGGGCCAGCTGGGGATGCCGGTTTCGTTTATGCCACGGCGATAGCCGTTCTTTTCATCGTCGGCGCCGAACACTACACGGCCTATCTTGCTCCAGTACAGGGCGCCTGCGCACATGAGGCAGGGTTCCACGGTGATATAGATGGAGGCCTCGGGAAGGTATTTGCTGCCCAGGAAGTTGAAGGCGGAGGTGAGGGCGATGATCTCCGCGTGGGCGGTGGAGTCTGTCAGTCTTTCTGTCTGGTTGTGCCCCCGGGCGATGATCCTGTCGTTGAGAACGATGATGGCGCCGATGGGGATCTCGTCTTCGGCGTAGGCCTGGCGGGCTTCCTTGAGGGCGTGCTGCATGAAATGTTCGTCGGTCATAATAGAAGCAAAAATAGGGCGAATGCGCCCTATTTGAATATTACGTTTAATATGCGCTTGAGAATTAAATCAGCTGCAGCTTTGCGACCTTGGGATCGACGATCACCTGGTCGTGTTCGAAGTCGAGCTTGATACGCCATTTTTGCAAAGTAGCGGCACCAATGATCGCTTCCTCGGTGAGCCCCGGAACAACCAGGAATTCATCTGAAAGAAGTACATCGTTGATATAAAAATCCAATCGTATGACTTCTTTAACTTCGATGTAATGCCCTTCGCTGGCTGTAGATATCTTTCTTATTCTCCCTAAACGGATCGGTACCTCAATATCCTGAATGTATTCAGGATGAATGCAAGACAAATTCGTGCCGCTGTCGAACAGCGTATACAGGTTTTTTTCACCTTTCGAACCAACGTATAATAACGGATGCTTAATAATAGACATAAGGTAATAGTTTTCGATAAAATTAAGAAGTAAATCCCCCGAATTTTAAGGAAATTGTTACCGCATTAAACCAGTTTAATCTTATGTCCATCGACTTGCCTGCCATGCGCCGTCATTTCCAGTCAGGGGCCACAAGACCGTACGCTGTAAGACGGCAGCAGCTGTTGCTATTGAAAGAGATCCTGTTACAGCACGAGCCGGCCATTGCGGAAGCACTCTATCGCGACCTGAAGAAAAGCCGTGAGGAATCCTATGGCACAGAGACGGGGCTGGTGCTCGCGGAGCTGAACAATACGTTGAAAAACCTTCGAAAATGGATGCGGCCCGGCCGTGCGGGGACCAACATGGTGAACCTGCCTTCCACTTCCCGTATCTACCGCGATCCGCTGGGAGTCATGCTGATCATCGCTCCCTGGAACTATCCGCTGCAGCTGGCACTGGTGCCTCTCATCGGAGCCATTGCCGGTGGTAATTGCGCTGTGATAAAACCATCTGAATATGCGTCTGCGACATCTGCCCTCCTGGAAAAAATGCTTGCCGCCATCTACGCGCCGGAATATGTCGGGGTCGTGCAGGGTGACGGGGCGGAGGTCGTGACGGGCATGATGCGATCCTTCCGGTTTGACCATGTGTTCTTTACGGGCAGCGCGTCCGTGGGACGGGCCATCTACCAGCTGGCAGCGAAAGACCTGGTGCCTGTGACGCTTGAATTAGGAGGAAAAAGCCCGGTAGTGGTCGAGCCGGATGCCGACCTGGCCACCGCCGCACGGCGTATCGTCATCGGCAAGTTCATCAATGCGGGACAGACCTGTATTGCCCCGGATTATCTTCTCGTGCATGCGGATGTCAGCGAGCGGCTACTCGCCGGCCTGCGGGAAACCATACAGACCTTTTA
>DASZVM010000866.1:0-5318 GCA_035547295.1 Puia sp.
AGCATATTATTATACATATTATTGATCACGGCTGCAGGATATGTTTCCTGTGAGCAGAGGCCGCAGGAAAAACCACCGCCTCCTGAGAAAAAGATCGCGCAAATGCTGTTGACGCAAGTCGACAGCTTTGCTGTTTTATGTCATGGACTGGAGACCGCCGTGGAGAATGGCAATGCCGGCGAACTGGCATTACAGCGTATGTTCCTCCGGGCGAGGCTGGGATACAAGCGATTCGAGTGGGCAGCCGAATATTTTGAGCCTTCGACGGCGAGATTCGTCAATGGGCCTCCTGTGCCGGAGGTGGAGCTCACCGGCCAGTCGCTTGAGCCGGCCGGATTACAGGTGGTGGAAGCTTTTTTGTATCCCGGGTATGACACTGCCCACAAAGAGGAGGTAGCAGGGCTGCTGAAAAGATTACAATCGGATTGCGATAAGTTTACAAAACACTTTGCCAATGTGGATATCCTGGACTGGCAGGTATTCGACGCCGCCAAGCAGGAAGTGTTCAGGGTAGAGACACTGGGCATTGCCGGATTTGACGACCCTCTTTCCCTTGAATGCATGACGGAGTCCGCTGCGGGGCTTTCCGCCCTTGTCAGCCCCCTTTCTTTCTACAAAGGATCCGGGGAGCTTATAACGCGTCTTCATGCTGCTGTCACCTATCTTATACACCATACGGATTTCAACTCTTTTGACAGGGCGGAGTTCATCACGGGATATGCCAATGGTATTTCCACGGGGATTACGGATATGGAAGAGAGCCTCAAGCTCGATATCATGCGGTATAACCGGCTGCTGAGCCAGGATGCGAAGACCTTGTTCGATACGGGAGCTTTTAATGTCAACGCCTATGTGCCGGACAGGTCAGCCTTTATGACGGATGAAAAAGTGGCGCTGGGGCGGCGGCTTTTCTATGACCCTCTTCTTTCTGGCACCGGTACGAGGAGTTGCGGGTCCTGTCACCAGCCCGATAAGGCTTTTGCGGACGGCTTGAGAAAGAACACTATTCTTGGCGAAGGAGGGTTGCTTTCCCGTAATACGCCAACCCTGATCAATGCAGCCCTTCAACCCGCGCTTTTCTATGACCTGCGGGCCAGGAGCCTTGAAGACCAGGCGCTGGCCGTGGTACAGAACGAGAAGGAGATGCATGGCTCCATCAGGCTGTCCGTGACCCGGCTATGGCAGGATACGGCCTATCGCCGGATGTTCTCCCGGGCATTTGTAAAAAAAGACAGGACGGGTATCGATACGTTTGAGGTCATGAATGCCCTTGGTTCCTATGTTCGTAGCCTGACCGATCTGAACAGCCGGTGGGACGCATACATGCGGGGGGATAAGACGGCTTTGAGCAGGGATGAGGTAAATGGCTTCAACCTTTTCATGGGTCAGGCAAAATGCGGCACCTGTCATTACATGCCGTTGTTCAACGGAACACTCCCGCCCAGGTATATGAAAATAGAATCGGAGGTCATCGGGGTACCTGCGTCGGCAGATGGGAAAACCCTTGACGGGGATATGGGCAGATATGATATCACGAGATCGGAGTCGTTCAAACATTCCTTCAAGACCCCTACGTTGCGTAATGTGGCCCGTACGGCGCCTTATATGCACAATGGAGTTTATGCCTCCCTGGACCAGGTGATGGATTTCTACAACAAGGGTGGGGGAGGGGGGCTGGGGCTGAAAGTAGAAGGACAAACGCTGCCCTTTGATAAGTTGGGTCTTACTGAGCGGCAGCGGAATGATATCGTTGCTTTTATGAAGAGCCTCGACAGCAGGTGAGCATGTCCGGTTCATGCTGACGAAAACGTTGTCGTAAATAAATATTGCAGGGAGACGGCATGATCTATATTTGTTGGTATGCAACCAGGAAAATTTCTCTTACTTGCCGCCTGTATGGCGACCTTTGGCGCGTCAGCGCAGCGTAAAACGCCTGCTGTCCTGCTGGATTATTACTTCAACAACGAATGGCACCGTACGCCTGGGGGCGATTCGGTGAGGTTTCATTATACCTGGGAGGATAAGGCCAATAGCGGGTTCTCCAAATTAGGCGATCTTTTTAAAAGCCAGGGTTTTTCGCTGGCCAGCCTGCCTACCGCACCGGAGCCGGCCGATCTAAGCAAGGCTTCGGTATATATTATTGCAGACCCTGATATCGAGACGGAGAACCCCCATCCTCATTTTATCTCCCCGAACGATGTAAAAGTAATAAAGGACTGGGTTGCGGCCGGCGGTGTGCTGGTGCTGATGGGCAATGACAAGGGGAATGCCGAGTTCCGGCATTTCAACCAGCTGTCGGAGGCTTTTGGCATCCATTTTAACGAAGACTGTGTAAATCATGTCATAGGAGAGGAGCGTACGCCGGGAACCATACATACGCCGGAAAATGACCCTATATTCAAGTCTCCCTTACAGCTGTATATGAAGGATGTGGCCAGTCTCCGGCTTTCTGCCCCCGCCAGGCCGGCTATTGTAAACAACGGAGCGGTGATCGCGGCCACTGCCAGGGTGGGGAAGGGTATCGTCTTTGCGGTGGGGGATCCCTGGATATACAATGAATATATTGACAATCATATTCTTCCCGCGGGCTTTCAAAATATGGAAGGGGCTGCTGCCTGGGTCGGCTGGCTAAAAAAACAGGTGAGGTAGGTTTTTAACAGAATGCTAACCAGTAGTGATCCGTGATGGTCGTATCTTTGTGTTGATGATTCGAGATCATCACTTCATAACAGTAAATTTGACAATTTTCTCATAAGCAGTTAGTTTTGGTTACTTACCCCTGTTTCCACAGGGGTTTGTTTTTTTATCGGGGCACCAATGTGTTTATAGCTCCTTAGCGGGGTCCCAGAAAAGGGCCTTAAAATCCACGATCTTTTCTCCTTTTACTTTTACGCCTTCTTTTTCCAGCATTCGCCGGCGAAGGGCTGTATGCTCGCCGGATAGATGGCCCGTACTGTTGATGACCCGATGGGCCGGAATATCGTCCGTACCGGAGTGCATGGCCCTGCCTACCATCCTGGGGTTGGGTATGTTGAGGACGGCGGCGATGGCCCCATAGGTAGTGACCCTCCCCCGGGGTATCTGACGTACCAGGTCATAAACAAGATCGACGATGGACTCGTCTTTTTTACCGGAAGGTTTTATGGATATGAGACGTTCTTTTTTGCTTCTTTCACCTGCCATGTCTTAATTTTAACGGAAATGTAGGGATTTTGATCCAAAGATTCAATAAGCGGAACTTTAAGGACATCTGCAACAAACTGGCTTCTTCGGACGAGGACCTGGCCATGATCGTCAGGACACATGGGTACCCGCCGATGTGGACGAGGCAAAACTCTTTCGAAACGCTGGTACATATCATACTCGAGCAGCAGGTATCCCTGGCTTCGGCGCTGGCCGCGTTGAACAAGCTGAGACAGCGGCTGGGGCAGATAAACCCTGTAAGCTTTCTGGCATTGACGGATGAAGAATTAAAAGCCTGTTATTTCAGCCGTCAGAAAACGGTGTATACAAGAGGGTTAGCCCAGGAGATACTGGAGGGAAGACTTATCCTGGACGTGCTGGAAACCTTATCCGACGAGGAGGTCCGGGCAAAGCTTATTACGCTGAAGGGAGTCGGCAACTGGACCATCGATGTATACCTGATGTTCGTGCTGCAACGGGCGGACATATTCCCCATCGGGGACCTTGCCGCCATCAATGCGCTGAGACGGGTCAAGCGGCTGCCGAAAGATACCCCGAAAGACCATTTGCAGGAGCTGACTGTCGGCTGGCAGCCTTACCGGTCTGTCGCGACGATGTTGCTCTGGCATCTGTATCTGTCGTCACCGATAAAGCTGCGGGCATAGCTCTGGTACAATGTTTGCCACATCCTGCGATATGTTTAGAAATACCTTTTTTGTAATAGTTTTAGCTTTTTCCGCCTGTCATTCGCCTTCCGGAGACGCTTCTGCCTCGACTGACAGCCCGGCTGTCAAAAGTCCGGCCCTGCCCATGTTCAAACGCAACCCTGAATTCCGTACCCAGGTAAAAAAGGAGCCGGTGGCCGAATACAAGGTGAAAACAGACGACCGTCTGAACGACATGTATTTCTCCGTGCGTCTTTACGAGACGCCGTCAACCATGAAATATCTTGCCAAAGTGGAGTTTGAAGGTATTACAGGCGAGGATACCATCAGGTTCCCGGATATCGGGACACCGCCCCATCCTGCCCTTCAGAAGGGGCCGGAGAAGTACTCCTGTATCGTCGGGCTCCAGGACAATAACAAGGAATTCCGCGAGCTGAAAAAAGTCTATGTGACAGACAAGGGACAGGAGCTGAAGATCACTACGCTGAAACACTATGTCGTGACGGAGAATTACCGTCTTGTCGATCACTAAAACCGGCCTGGCCGGCCGAAATAGTTAAGATATTTCATACATCGGCTAATTCTCCCTTTTAAAAAAGGTGATCGTGTGCTATATTTCTGTTTGAAACAAAAGGTTAATGAAGTACAACAGTTTCTTGCCCGCCATCATGCTTTTGATAGCCATTCCATCGAATAGCGGCGCTCAAAAGAGCAATGAAAAAAAATATACGCCCGTGATGGAAGGAGCCTGGCAGATCGCCGGCGATCCTGACCTGGGAAAGGTTTCCACGTCGCAGCAGCAGCCGGGGGATTTTGGGATCTGGCAGGCTGCGGACGGGACCTGGCAGCTATGGTCATGCGTCCGTGGGGTCAACATCGGTGGACAAAGCCGTTTGTTCTTTCATTGGCAAGGTGATAAGATCACGGACACCGCCTGGCATCCCATGGGCATCGCCATGGAAGCCGATGAAAATTTCGGTGAGACAAAAAGTGGCCTTCAGGCGCCCTTCGTGCTGCACACGGCAAAAGGATATTGTATGTTCTATGGCGACTGGGAGCATATTTGCCTTGCCAAAGGGATGGATGGAAAAACATTTGCACGCCAATTACAGAAAGACGGCAAGTCGGGCATGTTTACGGAAGGCAAGGGCAACAATACAAGAGACCCCATGGTCATCCATATTGGAGCTCGTTATTATTGTTATTATACGGCTTATCCCAACGATCAGGGCGCTGTGTATGTCCGGACATCAAAAGACCTTACCTCCTGGAGCCCATCGAAGATCGTCGCATCCGGAGGGGCGGCGGGATCGGGGAGATATTCCGCTGAATGTCCCTTTGTTCATTTCGACAGATCGTCGGGATACTATTTTTTATTCCGTACGCAACATTATGGTGCCAATGCCCAGACAAGGGTTTATCAGTCAAAAGACCCTATGAACTTCGGAGTGAACGACGATAGTCGGCTGG
>DASZVM010000867.1:0-5809 GCA_035547295.1 Puia sp.
ACAGCTGCGATATGGTGAGCTGCTGAATGCCGATGGGTCGCTGAACGTGATGACGAGCGTGGCAGGACAAATAAAACGGAAAGGCGCCGGTGGCCCCGGCGCCCCGGACGTGGCCTGGCAGCAGGACGACCTGATCCTGGCCGGCAAAAAGGTGGTATTCGAGCCTGCCTTTACTTTTCACGGATTTCGTTATGTCGAGATCGAAGGGTATCCGGGCGTATTGACGGCAGATAAGATACAAGGTATTGCACTGTCATCGGACGTGAAGACCGTGGGCAGCTTCCATTGCGATGACGATCTGTTCAACCGCATACAGACAGCGTCGCTGCACACCTTCACCAGCAATCTCTTCAGCGTGCAATCTGACTGTCCCCACCGGGAGAAGCTGGGTTATGGAGGAGATATCGTAGCGACCAGCGAAGCCTTTATGACCAATTTCGATATGCACAGCTTTTATGCCAAGGTAGTAAGGGATTATGCGGACGAAGCTCAGCCGGACGGGGCCTTGCCCGAGACGGCGCCGTACGTGGGGATCTCAGACGAAGGCCTTACACGTACAGCGGGTCCCATCGGTTGGGGAACGGTGCTGCCCATGTTGCTGGAGCAGCTATACCAGTATTATGGAGACTCCGGTCTGATCGTGAAGTATTATCCTGCCGCACGTGGCTGGGTGGATTTCCTCCATGCACATGCAAAGGACTATATCATCGACAAGGGCATCGGCGATCATGAGTCGCTGGACCCCAAACAGGTGGAAGTGACGAGCACGGCCTTTCTTTATTATAATACCCGGACGGTAGCCAAGCTGGCAAGGCTGCTGGGCAAAAAAGAGGAAGCAGCCCGTTATGAGCAGCTGGCGGATGCTGTGAAAGATGCATTTGTAAAGAGGTTCTATGATCCGGCCACGGGGGCTGTGGGTATCCATACGGAGGCTACCCAGGCTTTTGCACTGTACTTCCATCTTTTGCCTGCCGCCGAAGAAAAAAAGGCGTTGGAGGTACTGGTGAAACAGATAAGGGAAAAGAAAGAGCATATCAGCACGGGCATCTTTGGGACGAAATATATGCTGGAAGTGCTTTCGGAACATGGTCTGACTGACCTGGCCTGCAAGGTGGCGGGACAACGGGATTTCCCGGGATGGGGGAATATGCTTGCACAGGGTGCTACGGCACTGTGGGAGCATTGGGATTACAGCGATAATACCTATTCGCATAACCACCCCATGTTTGGCAGCATCAGCGGATGGTTCTATAAATATATTGCGGGTATACGGCCGTCGGAGGACGCGGTAGGTTATAACAAGGTCATCCTTCAGCCGGCGGGGTTCGAGCGGCTGGGACATGCGGAAGCAAGCTACAGATCGCCGCGGGGCGTGATCAGCGCAAAATGGTGGAAGAAAGGGGACAGTCTGTATTATTCGGTGAATCTACCGGCGAATACGCAGGCAGAGGTGCGGCTGCCGGGGACTGAAGGTGTCCGTCATGCGGCGCCGGGTAAACATTTGTTCAAAGCGGTCCTGAATATATCATCGGGAGAGGAAGCGCTTATCCCTTATCCTATGTCGGTGGTCCCCGGGGAAGGAAAGTTTGTGATCACCCGGCATACGGGCGTTTGCAGACTGGCGCATGGGGATCAGTTTGTACAGGAGACAGCTTATTTACAGCAGATGCTGACGCACTATTTAGGCCCCTTGCAACCAAAAACAGAAGCTTGCGGGACAAACTCCATTATCCTGCGTATGGACACCACCGATGTAAAGGAGAACGAAGGGTATACGATAAAGGTGCTTAAAGACCGCGTACTATTGTCGGCCAGGGATGGGGCAGGTATGTTCTATGCGATCCAAACCCTGAGGCAGCTGATGCCCGCGGAGATAGAGAATGGACATGGGGAGAGGCTGGCGCTTGCCGTCACGCAGATCAGGGACCAGCCCCGCTATTCCTGGAGGGGCATGCACCTGGATGTCTCCCGGCATTTCTTCTCCACGGACTATCTGAAGAAGTACATCGATATGATGGCTTTGTACAAGATGAACAAGCTGCACCTGCATCTTACAGACGACCAGGGCTGGCGGATAGAGATCAAAAAGTATCCCCGTCTTACCGGCGAAGGGGCCTGGCGGACCTTTAACGACCAGGACTCCGCCTGTATGCGGATGGCCGGGGAAACAGATAATCCTGACATGAATATCGACCCGAAACATATCCGCCGGGTGAACGGCCAACAGAAATATGGAGGGTTTTATACCCAGGAGGAGATGAAGGATATCATCCGTTATGCAGCCCTGCATCATGTGGAGATCATACCCGAGATAGATATGCCGGGCCATATGATGGCGGCCATTGCCTTGTACCCGGAGCTTACCTGTGACGGAACGCTGGGCGCCGACTGGACAAAAGGATTTACCAGCCCTATCTGTCCCTGCCGGGAGAACGTGCTCGAATTTGCCAAAGATATATTTTCGGAGATAGCGGACCTTTTTCCTTCGAAGTATATACACATCGGCGGGGATGAAGTGGAGCGCAGCCATTGGAAGGCTTCACCCGTCTGTCAGACCTTTATGCAGGAGCATCACATCAGCTCCGTAGCGCAGCTGCAAAGCTGGTTTAACGATTATATGCAGACGTTCTTCCGGACGAAACACAAGGTTCTTATAGGCTGGGATGAGATCGTGGAGGGGGGCATCAATGCCGATGCCGTCGTCATGTTCTGGCGGCCATGGGCGCGGACGATGCCTGCGAGGGCAACGGCCAACGGTAATAAGGTGATCATGACCCCGGACGGGCCTTTGTATTTCGATGCCATTCCGGACAGGAAGACGCTGCAGGAGGTGTATCATTATGATCCTCTCGGCGCACAATACGGGATGAACGCAGCGCAGGAGAAGAATATAATAGGCGTGCAGGGCAATTTATGGAGCGAGATGGTACCCAGCGACGAGCGGGCGGACTATATGATCATGCCCCGTATGACGGCACTGGCCGAGCTGGGCTGGACGAACCGGGACCTGTATGACACTTATTTAAAGCGGCTGACCGAACATTACGACAGGCTTGACAGGCTGGACGTGCATTACAGGCTGCCTGACCTGCCGGAGATCCCCGCCGGCCGGGTGTTTGTGGATACGGCTTCCTTTATGACAGATCCTCCCACCAAGGACATGAAGGTTCGCTACACGATGGACGGGACCTGGCCTTCGCTGCAATCGCCTTTGCTGGATCACCCCCTGCATATCGATCATCCGCTGACCTTACGTGTAGCGGCTTTTACCACCGGGGGGCGCAGGGGGGATGTCAGCACGACGGTGTTCAGCCGGCAGGACTATGCTGTACCTGTCACGGCGGATAAGGAGCTGGTCAGCGGGCTTCATACAGGGTTCTATCAGGGCAGCTTTAACCGTACGACAGACGTGAAGGGCGTGGCGGAGCGTGAACTGATAATGGCGGTGCCGGGCTTGTTGAAAGAGATCCCCGCTACGGGCTGGGGATTGAAATTCTCCGGCTTTATCGAGGTGCCGGAGACAGGTATCTATACTTTCTATCTCAATTCGGACGATGGCAGCGTGCTGCATATCGCAGGGAGGCTGGTGGTGGACAATGACGGCATGCATTCCCCCCGGGAGAAGGCAGGCCAGGTGGCGTTGCAAAAGGGTTTACATGCTTTTGCGCTGGATTATATCGATGGGGGTGGCGGCGGCGCCCTGGAGCTCCGTTACAGCAAGGATGGAGGCGACCCGCAGGTTGTCCCGGCCAGGTGGCTAAAGCACGCCCGGACCGGCAGTCTGCCCATACAGAAAGTTGTACACCTGGCAGAAGTACAATACGGGAATTATCTAAAAGATCATTCCGGCAGCATCTGTTATCCCCGCAGCATTCGTCCCGACGGCTCATTGGCATGTACATCTTCCTCCGACTGGACAAGCGGCTTTTTTCCCGGCGTACTATGGTGCCTGTATCGATTTACCGGCGGCAGCAGCTGGAAGACGGCGGCGGAGAAATATACGGCCGGTCTTGAAAAGGAAAAGGACAACAGGGGGACACACGATCTGGGTTTTATGCTGTATGATTCCTATGGCCTGGGATATGCGATCACAAAGGACCCTGCTTATAAGGACGTGCTGCTGCAGGGCGCCCGTTCACTTTCTACACGCTTTCATCCGGAAGTGGGCGCGATCCGCAGCTGGGACAATAAGGACTTCCATTACCCCGTGATCATCGACAACCTGATGAACCTGGAATTCCTGTTCTGGGCCACGAAGGTCAGCGGGGACTCCTCTTTTTATAAGATAGCGGTTGCGCATGCGGATACCGATCTGAAATACAGGTTCCGTCCGGACAACAGCAGCTATCATGTATTGGATTTTGATCCGTCGTCGGGCCGCCTGCTACGAAAGATGACGCACCAGGGTTATGCGGATTCGTCCTGCTGGGCGCGTGGACAGGCCTGGGGTATCTATGGATATACGACCCTTTACAGGGAGACGAAGGACAAACGTTATCTATGGCAGGCGATCAAAGCCGCGGATTATTTTTTGAGCCGGACGGACAGGATCGCCGATCATATCCCGTATTGGGATTTTCAGGCGCCGGACATCCCCAACGCTCCACGGGATGCTTCGGCGGCAGCTATCGCCGCCAGCGGATTGATCGAGCTGAGCAGGTATGCGGGCAAGAAATATTTGCAGAAGGCGGAAGAGATGCTGGTCAGTCTTTGTTCAGACGCGTACCTGGCTGCGCCGGGTACGAACGGCTATTTCCTGCTAAAGCACAGCGTGGGTCACAAACCGCACAATTCGGAAGTGGATGTGCCGCTGATCTATGCGGATTACTATCTGCTGGAAGCTTTGTGGAGAGATAGGGAGGCTTCCGGGGCTATGGCGCAACGATGAAATGAGGGACCTTGTAATAAAACAGCCGGGGATAGGGACCTTCGCTGATGGTGTAATAGCCGGTCTCATCAGGGGTAAAGCAAATGGCTTCTCCCTGTCCTTCGATGAGGTACGGCAGGGCCGTAGGCCGGCGTTGCAGGGTCTGCCAGATGTGTTCGCCCGGAAAGCGCCGCCAGTAGAATACTTTTGTATAGCTTTTTACCAGGACCTGGTCACCTTTTGGAGCGATGTCACCGGAGGTGATCCATCTGCCTTTTATCGAGTTCAGATAGATGGAGGTTTTTTTTGTCAGGGTCACGGTGTCATGAGCCTTGAAGTATAGCGGTGTGCTATAGACGTGTACGGAATCCTCTCTTTTGGAAATAATGTACAGTAATTTGTCGATGGGGTCGGCCATCAGGGTCTCTGCGTCCCGGGGACCGTCGGGGTACCGGAGATAGAGCGGGTCGGCGTCCACATCGACGTGCTGGGAGGCCGGCAGCAGCGCAGGCTCCTTTATCCTGTAAATAGTGATAAACTTTCTATTCACGAAATTGTCCCCGATGTCGCCCATGTAGACATAGCTGGCCCCGCTGTCAGGGCCGCTGCCCAGGGTGATGTCCTCACAATCCTTTACCCCCAGGGGCGATGAGTCGCCCTTGAAGTAAAATATACCTTTTAACTGTCCGTCAGGCGTAATTGCAAAAAAACGGCTGGAATCACCGCTATCGTTATGTACATAAAGGTAGCCGGGATGGGCTGCCGAGGCTGCGATACCGGAGGTCTCGTCCATTCTTTCGTCGGAGAGATAGACGTCGGAGGTGTTGTGGGGCCGCTGGAAATGGCAGGATGCAAGAAGCAGGGAAGTATAGATCGCTGATAGACGGACAAGAAGGGAGTAGTTCACGATGTAAGAATTTTACCCGGCAGGGTCATCCGGGT
>DASZVM010000868.1:0-3479 GCA_035547295.1 Puia sp.
CGGCAAGCCCAAGGTAGAGGCAGCCAGAAGAAGGTTGACGGCCCTGAACCCGCACATACAGCTCAACATTTATAACACGCATATCAACTCCGGGAATGCGCTGGATATCGTAAAGGATTATGATGTCATCGCTGACGGTACGGACAATTTCCCCACCCGCTATCTCGTCAACGATGCATCCGTGCTGCTGGGCAAACCCAACGTATATGCATCCATCTTCCAGTTCGAAGGACAGGTTTCCGTCTTCAACTACACAGACAGCAAAGGTGTCACCGGTCCGAATTACCGGGACCTCTATCCCACCCCTCCCCCGCCGGGCCTTGTCCCCAGCTGCGCGGAAGGCGGCGTCCTGGGCGTCCTGCCAGGCATCATCGGCAGCCTCCAGGCACTGGAAGTGATAAAGGTCATCACAGGCGTAGGAGAAACCCTTTCCGGACGTTTCTATATTTTCGATGCGCTGAACTTCGAAAGCAGGACCTTTAACATCAGGCCAAGGGAAGACAACCCCATCAGCGGGAAAAACCCCACTATCAAGGCACTGATCGATTATGAACAATTCTGCGGCATGCGGGCCGTCGAAGAAAAACCCCTGAAAGAGATCACCGCAAAAGAATTATACGACTGGCAGGTGAGAGGAGAAAAATTCCAGCTCATCGACGTGCGTGAACCACATGAATATGACATCGTCAACATCGGAGGCGAGCTGATCCCCCTCGCCACGGTCGCCGATAACGCAGCCAGGGTTGACACTGAAAAAAAAGTGGTGATCCATTGTAAGGTAGGAGGCAGGAGCGCGAAAGCCATCCGCGAGCTGGAAGAAAAGTTCGGTTTCAGGAACCTTTATAATCTTAAAGGAGGCATCCTCTCTTACATCGATGAGGTGCAACCCGAACTGACGAAATATTAATACACGGCGCCCGTCGCCTTAAATGTATTCGACTGGCCGGCAACCTTACACACGGAAGCCGGCTTTTTCGTTTCACTTGCCGTAAAGGCAACAAGCAGGAGCACAACCCCGATAAAAGAAAAGATAGCTAACCGTTGCATATGACTTTATTTTTTTAACCACGTCCGTTGGAACCCCTCGACTCCTGATGCCCTGGCAACTGCCGACCCTGCTGGGATAAGCAACCACCTGCCATTCCGGCTGATCAAGCCTGCTGACCAGGGTATCAGGAATTGTAGATGCGCACAGCGCATCTGGCCGAAGGCCCCGACATTAGCCGACTGGACGCGCAGGGCGAAAATTTCCCAAATAGCCCGAGCGTTCAGTCCCTTCTCTCCCTCGTTCCATAAAATAAAGATACCACCCCATATCCGTAACTCCAAATAATAGTCCACTAATTTTATAGACTTTTAAAAAATATTTTTTCTCCTGGTAACAGCTCTGAGATCCGGCAAGGTCAATAGTCCAGTAACCTTTCGATCATTTCACTAACCTTGAGCGCATTGGGAAGCATGGCATTCTCAAGTCCCGTATTCATGGGCACCGCAGGCAGGTTTAAAGCTCCCTTTACTTCCACAGGAGCATCCAGATGAGCGTAGCAGTTGCCGGATATCCTCCAGGCCAATGCTTCCGCGAACGAGTTGTTTTGCTGTTCTTCCGTCAATACCAGGCACTTTCCATGACGACGGACGGTGGAGAAGATCAGCGCTTCATCCAGTGGAAAAAGCGTACGCAGATCCAGCACCTCCACACATCCGGGGAAATACCTGGCAGCAGCCTTTGCCCAGTAAACGCCCATCCCATAGGTAACGACACAGCATGTCTCGCCCCGCCGGGTAGCGCCCTCATCAGCCTGCAATGCAATGGCCGCCTTGCCAAGGGGAAGGATATAGCCCCTGGATGGTTCGATGCATTTTGCATCCTCCGTACCCGGCACCTTGCTCCAGTAAAGACCTTTGTGCTCCAGCATGATCACAGGATTGGGGTCCAGAAAGGCAGCCCACATCAGACCCTTCATGTCCGCCGCATTCGATGGATAAGCCACCTTGATCCCCTTGATGGATAGCAGCGTGGATTCGATGCTGCCGCTGTGATAAGGACCTCCACCGCCATATGCGCCGATAGGCACGCGTATCAGCGTCTGTACAGGGTACTTCCCCCCGCTGAGATAGCAGGATTTGGAGATCTCCGTCACCAGTTGATTAAATCCCGGGTATATATAGTCCGCGAATTGTACTTCCACGATAGGCTTGGCTCCCACCGCGCTCATGCCCGCCGTGGACCCGATGATATATGCTTCCTGGATGGCAGTATTAAAAACCCTGTGATCGCCAAACTGCTCGGCCAGCGTCGCAGCCTCCCTGAAAACCCCGCCCAGCCGTCTGCCGACATCCTGACCGTACAGCAGCGCTTCCGGATGATCCTCCATGATCTCCCGGATGGCAAATAAGGCAGCATCCACCATGATCACCTTTCCCCCTCCCTCCGGGCTGCGTTCACCTTTCTCCTCCGTCACGGCAGTCGGCACAAAAACAAAATCTTCCACCGTGGCTGGATCAGGGTCCGGCGCCGCAACGGCAGCGTTGAACTGCTCTGCCACCAGCACGACAGCCGCCTTTTCGATATCCGTCAATTGCGGTTCCTCAAGCCCCAGTCCCAGCATGCGCGCCCTTAACTTCGGCAGAGGGTCATGCAGGGCATGCGCTTCCAGGTCTTCCGCGCTCCGGTAAAACTCTTTCCTGACACCACTGGTATGATGTCCCAGCAAAGGCACTTTCGCCTGCACCAGGTAGGGCCTCCTGCCGTTCCGGACATCCCGTATCACCCTGTCCATAGCCTCATAGCTCTCCTGGAAATCACTTCCGTCAATACGTATACGCCCCATCCCCTTGAAACCTGCCGCATATTCATAGGCATCCATCACCCTGGATTCCCCGCTCTTTACGCTGATACCCCAGTCATTGTCCTGCACCAGGTAGATGATCGGCAGCTCCTTCAGCACCGCAAACTGGAATGCCTCGCTTACCTCTCCTTCCGTCACGCTGGCATCCCCAAGGCTGCAAATGACGACAGGGGCCTCCCCTTCCACACCCCTCCTGAATAAAGGGGAACCGATGCTTTCCAGGTAACGAAGCCCCTGCGCTATACCTGTCGTAGGGATAGCCTGCATGCCCGTGGCGCTGCTTTGGTGAACGATCCCCGGCTTATCCTTTCCCCGGTAATTGGGATGGGCATAATATTCACGGCCGCTTGTAAATGGGTCTCCCCCCTTGGCGAGTAGCTGCAGCATCAGCTGATAAGGCTCGAAACCGAGCCCCAACAGGATACTCTCGTCACGATAATAAGGACTGACCCAGTCACAGGGCTGAAGATGAAAGGCCGCGGCTAATTGAATGGCCTCATGCCCCCTGGAAGTGGAATGTACATACTTGCAGATAGAACGGTTGTCTTCATAGGTCGACGCCATCTCACGGGCAATGCACATAAGACGGTAGGCTCGCAACAGAATATCAACAGTTATCATGAATGGGAT
>DASZVM010000869.1:0-1906 GCA_035547295.1 Puia sp.
TGGACAACCTTGAGCGGGCCTTTCCCGAAAAAACGAACGCCGAACGTATCCGTATCGCAAAAAAATTTTACCGCAATCTTATCGATTCCTTTATCGAAGTGATCAAGCTGTTGTCGTCGGGCCCGCGCTTCCTGAGAAAAAGATTTACCATGGACACCAGCATCCTGAACGAGCTGCACGCCACGGGCGCCAGCTGCCAGGTCCACCTGGGACATACCTTCAACTGGGAGTGGGGACAGCTGGTGTTGACAGGTCTGACGGACTATAAGATCATGGTCGTATACCAGCCTATTACGAATAAATTCTTTGAAAAGCTGTTCTACAGGCTCCGGACCCGCAGCGGGAACGTTTTTCTGCCGGCCACCAATATGCGTGAAACGATCCAGCCCTATCTGCAATCCCAATACCTGCTGGCATTAGTGGCCGACCAGGCGCCTTCAAACCCCAAAGAATCCTGGTGGATGGATTTTTTTGGACATCCCACGCCATTCGTCGCCGGTCCGGAAAAAGGAGCACGCAATTGCGGACTGCCCGTGGTCTTTGCCGCCATCGAAAAGCCAAGGCGCGGATACTATCATGCTACGCTGACGCTTGGGTCCCGTGAGCCACGCTGTCTTTCCGAAGGGGAGCTTACCCGCAACTACGTGCATTTCCTGGAAAACGTCATCCGCCGCAATCCCGACATGTGGCTCTGGAGCCACCGGCGATGGAAGCATAAATGGAAGAACGATTATGCGGCTAAATGGATCAGTGAAGATCTTCCGGCAGAGTAGGTCTAAAAAAGGGTGAAATAACGGGTCCCGATCAGGTGCATTTCTCCGGCCGTTTGTCCTTAAATTCATGGTCTATTTGTTAACCATTTAAACCTTCATTTTATGACATCCTCCACCGACGGCGGAAGCAGGATCACTGCTGCCGTTGCCCAACAGCTTATCGGAACCTATAAGAACGAAGAGGGATGGCCGCCCGGCAAGACCAGGGCCGTCTGGTTCTCTCTCGATGCTATCGAAGACATGCAGACCCTGATCGAAGAGTCAGGCGGCGATGGTATCCGGATCTATTTCGGGAAGTACCCTTCCGGCGTGGATATCCCCGGTACGCCGGACCCGGCATACAAAGGGAAAGTGACCCTCGTATTCATTCCGACGGCTACAGGCATCGACGGCAGCCACGATGATATTTTTCCACCCGTCGCCCCAGACGCCATGGCCGCGCTGGATGACGGAGGCACAGGCTATGATCACGGCGCTTTGTGTCCGCCAAATTGCCCCATGGAGCCGCCGCCGGGACATTGATATATTGGTCACATAAACACTACTATGTCTCACCTGCCGATTTTTATATATTTCGAGCTGGCTGCTTTTATAGTAAGCATCCTGACCTGGCGATACCTGAAGGGGACAGCATTCAGCCTGTTCCCTTTCTTTCTTTTTTTTATCGTATTCGTAGAGCTGGCCGGAACGTATATGGCCTGGGTATTGCATCTCAGGAATGGCTGGCTGTTCAATATCTCCACAACCCTGGAATTCGTCTTTTATGCTTATATCTTTTCATTGAACCTGCGCAATCCGGCTTTTAAAAAGCTTGCGCGGCGGTTTATGGTCGTCTATCCTGTATTGGTCCTGCTGAACCTCCTGTTCATACAGGGCTTTACCCAATTCCATTCCTACACCGTCGTACTGGGCAACATGTGCATGATCATCTTATGCTGTCTTTTCTTCTATGAGCTGCTGCTGCACCCGCTGGAAGGTGAATTGCGCAGGGAGCCTATGTTCTGGATCGGCACAGGCATCCTGTTCTTTCAGCTGGGAGACCTGACGTTCGATCTGTTATTCAATCTCCTGAAGAACGACGCCACAGGCAAGGATTTTTTTCTAAGCATTAATAATAATCTTATATTAATACT
>DASZVM010000870.1:0-2809 GCA_035547295.1 Puia sp.
ATTACAGGGATCTGGCGGCTGACTGTGGTATACGTTTCGCGCTTGCCAATGTAGACACCAATGGCAGCACAACTACCGGTATTGTTCGCCGGCAGACCAATCAGCGGGAGTTCACCTATGACGATGCGGTCAAGTTCACGGCGAGAGGGGGAGATGATGGCTGGGACAGGGATCGTTATTTAAATGTTTGGGTAACCAACTTATCCAGCGGGGTTCTTGGTTATTCCAGCGCTCCCGGCTGTCCCAGGCAAAATGACGGCGTAGCCATCGACTATACCGCTTTTGGAACGACGGGTACGGCAGCTGCGCCATTCAATCTGGGCAGGACGGCGACGCATGAGATAGGACATTGGCTGAACCTTATCCATATCTGGGGGGATGCTGCCTGCGGCAATGACGGTGTAGACGATACGCCTCAGCAGGGAATGGCTACGCGCGGCAATCCCAGCGGCATGGTGTTCTCCTGCGGCAATACTCCTTATGGCAACCTGTATATGGATTATATGGATTTTACGGATGATGCCGGCATGCATCTTTTTACTTCCGGGCAACGGGAGAGGATAAGAAGCCTGTTTGCGGCGGGGGGCGCCAGATATCCGCTGCTTACTTCCAACGGCCATGTGGGTAAGATCGAGGATATGGAAGGACTGGGAAATGGGGACGATATGTCTATCCGCATCTATCCGAACCCTGCTACAGGCAATATACAGGTGACCACCGACAATCCATCCTGGCTGAGCTCGGAGCTGCTGATCTATAACCAGGCAGGACAGCGGGTGATGAACATCAGGATAACAGGGCAGTCCTTCAGCTCAAATATCTCATCGTTGTCCAGGGGCCTTTATTTTATCCGCGCCGGGAATGGGAAGTCCTGCTCTTTGGTGAAGTTGATAAAAATGTAATATCTGTAGATATTAATTTCTCCCTATATTTGATCTGACCTCATCTTCATGAACCTGCCCGGTAAGGGTGTATTTGTTCCCTGAACGCTATTAGTTTGCTATCTCTTATGCGAACCCCTCTACTACATGTATTACAGATAACTGCTTTGTTCCTGCTGGTCACCGGCTGCGGGCGTGAAAGCACAGGCAATTCCCGAACGTTGTTTACAGAAGTGCCGGCATCCCAATCCCATGTCGACTTCAGCAATACCCTGCGTGAAGACAAGGACTATAATATACTGACCTACGAATATCTCTATAACGGAGGCGGCGTTGCAGCAGGGGATCTCAATAATGACGGTCTGGCCGACCTGGTCTTTTCGGGGAACATGACCCCGCTGCGGCTGTATCTGAACAAGGGGGGATTGCAGTTCGAAGATGTGACGAGCCGGGTGGGTTTCAGCGACAGGGCGCGGTGGAGGACGGGAGTAGTAATGGCGGATGTCAACGGTGACGGCTTACTGGATATTTTTGTTTGTTATTCCGGGCCGGGCAGTGATGCGGACAGGGTCAAGGAACTCTATATCAATGATGGCTTAAAAGACGGTGTTCCCCATTTTACAGAGAGCGCAAAGAAATACGGGCTGGATGCGCCGGGCACTTTCACGACGACGGTATCTTTTTTTGACATGGACAATGACGGGGACCTGGACCTTTTTATGGTGAACCATGCGGATATGTTCTTTAACCCTGACTTCAATACGGACAGGCTGAGAGCGACCCGTAATATGAAATTCGGGAACCGTCTCTACCGTAATGACGGCGGCGTTTTCAAAGATATCAGCGACTCGGCCCACATCGATGGCAGCGGTCTTAATTTCGGGTTGAGCGTCGCGATCAGCGATATCAACAATGACGGATGGGCGGACATTTATGTTACGAACGATTATGATGAGCGGGACTTCCTTTATCTCAACGACCATCAGGGGCATTTCCGGGAGGTGTTGGGCAAGGCGGCTGGGCATATGTCTGAATTTGCCATGGGTTCCGATATCGCCGACTATAACAATGACGGGAAAACGGATGTTTTTGTCCTGGATATGCTGCCGGAAGACAACCACCGGCAGAAGCTATTGCGGGGAGGGAATAATTATGACAAGTATACGATACGCGAACGCCAGGGGTTCCATCGTCAGCAGATGAGGAACACCCTTCAGCTGAATAATGGCAACGATACGTCCGGAGCGCCGATCTTTAGCGAAATAGGGCAGCTGGCCGGCATCTCAGCCACCGACTGGAGCTGGGCTCCTTTACTGGCCGACTTTGACAACGATGGGTGGAAGGACCTTTTTGTTTCCGATGGGATACTGCGGGATATGACCAACCTGGATTTTGTAAAGTATACTTCCGGTTATTCCAATAGCTATGTGGGGCAAAAGGCGAGCAAGGATGAAATGTGGGAACTGGTAAAAGACATGCCGACTACCAAGCTCAACAATTATATATTCCGGAACAATCACGACCTGAGCTTTTCGGATAAATCCGCCGATTGGGGGCTTACCCATCGTGGTGTCAGCAATGGGGCTGCCTATGTGGACCTGGATAATGACGGGGATCTTGACCTGGTGACCAACAACCTCGACGATCAGGCCACTATTTACCGGAATAACACGGCGGAGATGGAGCATGGGAAAGGGGCGCATTATTTACGGCTGCGGTTAACCGGTGACAGGAAAAATACATTCGGCATAGGGGCAAAGGTCTATGTAAGGACGGCGCATGGTCAGCAATGGCAGGAACAATACACCAGCCGGGGGTTTCAGTCTTCGGTGGACCCTGTTCTTCATATCGGATTGGGGGAAGACAGCATGATCAGCCTGCTGCGGGTGGAATGGCCGGGCGGCAAGGTGACGAGCATGGAAAATGTC
>DASZVM010000871.1:0-3555 GCA_035547295.1 Puia sp.
GGAGCTTATCCACGAATTCCGTTTCACGGCTGCCGGCAAACACCAGATGGGTATGGCTGTCGCACCAGGCAGGAAGGACAAACCGGCCTGCACCGTCGATCACCGAAGCAGGACCACCGGAATACCGTTCGCCGCGAGCCATCCCAGCCAAACTGGCCGGCAATGCATCCATCGACCCCAAGCCCGCGATCTCTCCGTCCTCGATCAGCAGCCATCCATCCTTTATACAGGGCAGTTCGGCCAGGTCCTTGCCTCTCAGGACAGGAGATGTGTCCCGGACATTCACCAGCGTAGCATTGATGATCAGTTGTGAAGACATGCCTCAAGATAGTAATTGTGCGGAAATTGGCCTTTACAAAAAATCCGCTTTATCCAGCTTGCGGGATATCCGGCAGGCGGCGTTGATCAGACCTACATGGCTGTATGTCTGGGGGAAATTGCCCCACTGCGAGCCGTCCACAGTCGCATCCTCGCTAAAGATGCCCAGGTGGTTGCTGAATTCCAACAGCTGATCCAGGTTGCGCATGGCATCATCGACCCTTCCCACGCAGGCAAGGGCGTCCACATACCAGAATGCGCATACAAGGAATGTGCTCTCCGGAAAACCAAAGTCATCGTAGTGCTTGTACCTGTAGAATAACCCTTTCTCCGTCAGCAGCTCTTTTTCCAGGGCGGCGATATGCTGTCTGGCTTTGTCAGAATCATGGGCCAGGTAATCCATGGTGATCATGGTGAGCGTGCTGGCGTCCAGGTTCACAGAGCCGATGGCCTGCGTATATAGACCCCGGGCAGGGTCATAAGCTTCCCCGATAAGCTTGTCGGCAGCTGCCGCCAGCTGACCCGCCTTGTGCATCATCTCCTGGTCGCCAAAAAGGGCCCCGATCTTATAGGCCGCCTTGGCGCCGGCCCAGTGGAACAGCAGTGTGTACGTATGCACCTGCACCTCCTTCCTGAATTCCCATAGCCCCGAGTCCGGCTCGGACAAGGTCCGTTCGATCTGGTTCAGCAGCCAGGGAACGATCTTACGGTAGCTGTTCTTCTTTTTAAATATAAGCCGCTTGTCCGAATACAGGGGCAGCAGGCTCACCAGCACCTGGCCATATACGTCATGCTGTGACTGGACATATGCTTTATTGCCGATGCGCACGGGCTTATTACCCAGGTAGCCCTGGAGGTCCAGGGTCGTCTCGAACAATTTTTTATCCCCTGAAATGGAATACAGGGGCTGCAGGGAATTCGTGGCATTCTGAATAATGTTATAGATAAAGTCGAAGTATTTTTCCAGCTCTTCGAAGTGACCTATCTGGTTAAAAGCCCGCAGCGTATAGTGAGCGTCGCGAAACCAGCAGTAACGGTAGTCCCAGTTGCGGGTGCTGTCGTGGAACTCGGGGAGACTGGTGCTTCCCGAAGCGATGATGCCGCCTGTATCCTCGTACTGATGCAGCTTTAATACCAGGGCGCTGCGGATAATGGCGTCCTGGTATATATCCGGCAGATAAGAGCTTTTGACCCAGCTTTGCCAGTCCTCCACCGTCTTGCGGATGAACTCGTCGGCCGTCTCTTTCAGGGGCGCTTCCAGCGGCTCGCCATAGGTCAGCACGAGATAGCGGTCCTGGTCCAGGATAACGGACTGTTCTTTCAGTATATAGGTCAGGGGGACGTCTGTCGTCAGACGTACCTGCTGGCCCAGGTTGAGATAACGGATATGGTTGCTGCCTATCACCGTTTCGGGCACCAGGTTGCCAAAGTCCCCTCTGGGTTGACAGGAGACGAGAATGGCCGGCTCGCCTTCCAGCAGCTCGATCTTTCGCACCAGCATCAGGGGACGGAATTGCCGTTCATGTATCCGCATGCGTGGGGCGCAGTCCTTTACGACAAAACGGCCGTCCCGGCATTTGAATTCCGTACAGAGCACATTGGTATTGGGTATATAATACTGGGTTGAGCTGTAGCTGTCATCTACGGGACGGATAAAGAAATGCCCTCCCTTTTCTTCATCCAGCAGACTGCCGAAAAGAAAGCTGCTGTCAAACCGTGGCAGGCACATCCATTTGACATTGGCGCTGGTGTCAATATAGGACAGATATGAGCAATTCCCGATGATGCCCAGGTTGTACTTGTGAACAGGCATAGATCTATTTTAAATGCTGAAGTTGCTGCGTCTCGCCTAATGGCGCGATCAATTTGTTCAACAGGGGTAATACCTGCGTCTGCGAAAGGATGGTATATTGGGCCGCCGAAGCGCCATTGTTGACCTTTATCGTATAGGCCTCTCCTTCCAATGCTTTGAACATATCCTCGTCCGTCGTATCATCCCCCATGCAAAGTACGAAATCCGGGTCCATTTCATTCACGATCTTGAGCGCCGTAGCCCCTTTGTCGAATCCTGCGATCCTCACTTCCACCACCTTATTGCCGTCGATCACCTGCAGGGTGGTATTCTGTATCAGTTGAGAGAGCGTATTGAGCAATTCACGGGACCTGCTAAAACCAAGCCCTGTCTGGGTGTTGCGGTAGTGCCAGGCAATGGTATTGGGTTTTTCTTCAATAAAGGAACCAGCGCACCTGATGACAAACAGCTGCATGACACGACGGATCTCATCTTTCCACATATCCGACACGGACACCAGCTGCTGCCAGGCGCTGTTGCGCATTTTAAAGCTGGCTCCATGCTCTGCCACGAGGGTGACGGGCAGGGCCCCCAGCCACCGGTCCAGGGAAGCAAGGTCCCGTCCGCTGATGACGATGACATGGTTCCTGGCATCACCCGTGAGCCGGACAAGTATATCCCTCACGGCATTGTCAGGGGATGCCTCCGAAGGCAATCGGCTAAAAGGAACAAGGGTACCATCGTAATCCAGCAGCAGACAACGTTTCCTGGCATTGTGGTAATGCTTCCGGATCGCCGTGAGGGCCTTGTCGTCCAATATCTTTACTTTTTGTTTTTGCTGTTCCTGTTTCACCTGCATCAACTGCTCCATAAAATCGTTTACCCATTTGATCACATCGTATTCCTGCAACCTGCGTTGCATGAGGGCCAGCCTGTTCCGCTGCTCATATAAAGGCATGGCCAGGGCACGGGTAATGGAAGAGGCCACATCGGCCGTATCGGTGGGGTTCACCAGGATGGCTTCGCTCAGCTCGCTGGCAGCACCGGCCAGCTCACTGAGGATCAGGACGCCCCTGCCGGAGGCACAGCTGGCTACATATTCCTTTGCCACGAGGTTCATGCCATCGCGCAACGGCGTAATAAGGGCCACGTCGGCAGCCTGGTAAAGTGCGATCAGCTCCTTAAAGGAAAGATGGTTATACCGGTAGATCAGGGGCTGCCAGCTGATGGAGGAAAACCTGCCGTTGATGGTGCCGATCTTCTCTTCGATCATTTTCTTCCGCTCGAGGTACGCAGGGATATTGCCGCGGGAAGGAACGATGTTCAGGATAAACACCATCTTTTCCCGCCATTCCGGGTATTTTTCCAAAAAATACTCAAAACCGCTCAGCCGGCTGGAAAGCCCCTTGGTATAGTCCAGCCTGTCCA
Source organism: Puia sp. (assembly GCA_035547295.1). GTDB lineage: Bacteria > Bacteroidota > Bacteroidia > Chitinophagales > Chitinophagaceae > Puia. Next base: position 3,539 of record DASZVM010000871.1, read on the forward strand.
CGGAGAAAATGATCTTT
>DASZVM010000872.1:0-17622 GCA_035547295.1 Puia sp.
CACAGGCATCGTCCACCAGGACTGGTATCCCACCGGATTCATTTATTGGGGCACCTATGACAGACCCTATTCTTCCTTTGTAAGAAAAGACCTGGTAGCACAAGCATGGGACCCTGCCCATCCGGGCGGCAAATATCCCCAGATATACAGAGGATACGATGCACTCGGCGCCAACCGTTCACTTTGGGAGCTGAACGACTATTACCTGACGAATGTCGGCTATCTGCGGGTAAAGAACCTGACCATCGGGTATAGTCTCCCTCAATCGCTTATTCAAAAGTTGAAGGTCCAGCAGCTCCGCGTGTATTTCAGCGGTGAAAATATACTGACCTGGCGGTTTGGGAACCTCACCAGGTACGTTGATCCCGAGCTGGCAGGCTCCGGCATAAATTATTCCGACCCCGGTAGCACCGGCGGCCGCGCCGACCTGCAGGACTATCCCCTCGGCAAGACCTTCTCCTTCGGGATCAATCTGACATTGTAGAATATAGGACTACGACAAAAAAGAAAAAATGAAAACATTATATCATTCGCTATTATGCTCACTGGCTGCCGTTGTCTTATTCAGCAGCTGCCGGAAAGATTACCTGGACACGGCCCCAAAGGACAGACTGGATGCAAGCCAGTTCTTTAATACAGCCACCGACCTGCAGGTGTACACCAATGGGTTTTATGACATGCTTCCCAATTACTCTCTTTATGACGCCACTTATGGAGAATCGGCGTCCGATGACGTGGTTTCGCTGATAGAGCCCGCACAGGTCATCGGTACCAGGCTGGTGCCCGTGACCCGTGGCACAGGAGGCTGGACATGGACAAACCTGCGTTCCATCAATTTCTTCCTGCAGAATTACAATAAGTGTCCTGACGACGCGGCAAAACAACAATACGGTGGTATTGCACGGTTCTTCAGGGCCTGGTTCTACTACGATAAGGTGAAAAAGTTCGGGGATGTGCCCTGGTACGGTAAAGTGCTGGAAGCGGATGATACTGCCCTTTATGCGGCAAGGGCCCCGCGCACCCTCGTGATGGATTCCATACTGGCCGATATAAATTATGCGATAGACAATATCAAGGCCGAGGTCCAGTTGAACAGGATCACAAAATACACCGCCCTCCTGCTAAAAGCCAGGATATGCCTGTTCGAAGGGACTTTCAGACAATACCATACGGAGCTGGGCTTGCAGGGCACTGCAAACGAATGGCTGGAACAGGCCGCATCCGCTGCTGATCAGCTGATCTCCGCCGGCAAATACACTTTATTTACCACCGGCGGACCATCGGCATGTTATCGCAACCTGTTCTCCCGTAACGACCAGGACGCCATAGAGACGATCCTTGCCCGGGACTATAACCCTACCTTCGGACGGCACACCCTGGCCTACCTCATGACCTCGCCCACCGCCGGCTCCTGGGGCCTTACCAAAGATTTTCTGAATAACTACCTGATGAAGGATGGTACCCGGTTTACGGATATCCCCGGTTATGATACGCTGGGCTTTTATGCGGAAATGCAAAACCGCGACCCCCGCATGACCCAGACCACCGCCGGACCAGGCTTCGTCGTCACCGGCGAGACCGCAAAAGAGCCCGTCAACCTGAATATTACTACTACAGGCTACCGTGTGATCAAGGCCCTTCCCACCAGGGACCAATGGCTTTCCAGCAGCGCGTATAACGACATCATCCTTTTCCGGTACGCGGAAGCGCTGCTGATCTATGCAGAAGCAAAGGCCGAAACGGGTGAGATCACCCAGGCCGACCTGGACAGATCGATCAACAAGCTCAGGGACAGGGTAGGGATGCCGCACACGATCCTGGCAGATGATAACGCTACTCCCGACCCCTACCTCGCAGCCGAATACCCGAACGTCACAGGCCCAAACAAAGGTGTCATCCTGGAGATACGGAGAGAAAGAAGGATCGAAATGCTCAACGAGGGCCTGAGATATGATGACCTCATGCGCTGGAAAGAAGGAAAGAAGTTCGAACAACCCATGGTCGGCATCTTTTTCCCGCGCCTGGGAGCATTTGACTTCGACAATGATGGCAAACCCGACGTCTATCTGTACAACGGTGGCTCCTCCTCCGGCGCACCTCCCGGGGTCACATCCCTTATCAACACCGCACAACGGCCGCTGACCAACGGCACTTCCGGTAATCTTTTCCCCTACAGGACAAAGATCACTTTCAGAGAGGACAGGGATTACTATTATCCCCTGCCGCTGGAAGACCTTACTTTAAACAAGAACCTTACCCAAAATCCCAACTGGTAATGAAAATATCATATCTCTGCGGCTTATTATTGATTATCTCTCATGCTTTATCGGCCATAGGCCAACAACCTCCGCCACCCCTGAAAGTAGGCTTTTCCATTGGCGCCAAAAGTATCACGCCTGCGATCATGGATTCTGCACGCGCAGTAGGCATTACCTCGCTGAATGTATCCATGAACCAGTTCCTGGATAAGAACGGCGAGTTTAATATGACCGATGATCAGATCATGGAAGTCGTGAAAAAAGCAAAAAGAATAATGGATGATGCCGGGATGAAGGCCGACGGTATACACATGCCCTTTGGAGAACATATCGATATTTCCTTCCCAAACGAGGATGACCGCCGGCGGGTGGTGGCATTGCATAAGAAAGTGCTGCGGTTCGCTACGGTGCTGCAGCCAAAGATCGTCCTTTTCCACCCCAGCTGGTACCTGGGATTAAATGAACGCACGGTCCGGAAGGACCAGATGGTCAAATCCGCTATGGAGCTCCTGCAGCCGGTGAGGGACATGGGGGCTGTAATGGTGATTGAAAATATGACAGGGCCCCATCTGCTGGCCGGGCCCACGCGCGAACGGCCCCTATGCCGCTCAGTGGAAGAGATGATGGAGATCATGGACCGGCTGCCCCAAAGCATCGGCGGGGCCGTGGACATGAACCATATCCTGCATCCGGAACGTCTGATACTCGCACTGGGCAGCCGTCTGCAATTCCTCCATGTCGCGGATGGCGATGGCGAACACGAGCTCCACTATCTCCCCTGCAACGGGAAAGGTATGAATGACTGGGTCGCGATCCTTGACGCACTCCAAAAAGTGGGATACAAAGGCCCTTTTATGTATGAATGTCATTATAACTCCGTGAGAGAGCTGGCCGATTGTTATAAAACTTTATACAACAGATTCATCGCAGAGAAATATCCCGACGGGCAACGGGCCAGTACCGGAAACCTCGACGCCTTGCGTGACCGGTTATTCCCCTTGCATGCTGCCCTCCAACATCATCCTGACCTGGCAGAAGCCCTGTCAAAGGACCCTGTTCTGAAGGAAATTGGCCGGCGGAAGGAAAATAAGATACAGCAAGCCCTCCGGGCATGTTCCAATACCGCCTGTCTCGCAGAGGCATTGACATCGGACGATGAGGAAAAGAAGCTGTCCTACCGGGAGCTGAGCAGCCTGTTTGCACGGCAATCCGACTCCGCATTGCTGATCACGGCCTGGGAACAGCAAACCCTCAGCCAGGACTATATCCTCCGTGCTTATCTTCAAAATAAAGGTCTTCGCTATCCGAAGATCGACGCTGCTAAATATGATGTGCAAAGCCCGGAATACTTCGATTCCGTAAAAGCAAGAGTAAATAAAGCCCTTATCGCCGGAAACGGTCATCCGTTATTTTTTCAACCCACCGTCGACGTTTGCATTACCATTCTGGACCTGAATCAACGGGACGAGGCGGCACGGTACGAACCCCTGTCAGACGGATGGAACAAAAGCGCTGTTGAACATATTTCCACAGTGGATTGGAAAGCTTATCCGTATAGCGTGATACTTGTCCCTGGTCATGGTCCGGAAAAGGAAGGAGTGTCTATCGATTCGCTTGGCATGGCCCGATGCCGGATGGCGGTTGAGCTGTTCAAAAACAAACAGGCCCCTTTTATCATCGTCTCCGGGGGACATGTACATCCCGACAGGACACCTTACTGCGAAGCAGTAGAGATGAAACGCTATATCACAGAGGAGCTGCATATCCCGCCACAAAATGTCCTGATCGAACCTTATGCCAGGCATACTACCACCAACCTGCGCAATGCGTCCAGGATGATCATTAACTTTTCTATTCCAACAAACAAGCCCATACTAACCATTACAGATGCCTCTCAGAGCAGGTATATCCTGAACATGGACCAGCGGTGCATCGACGAGTTCGGCTTCGTCCCTTACAAGAACATGAAAAAGATCAATGAATATGAGAATGAGTTTTTCCCTGTCAGGACAGCGTTGCAGACGAACCCCGGCGAACCGCTGGATCCTTGACCGTTGTTTTCTTCTATGCTGCTGCCTCCCGCTGTTCCTGCGGGGTTTTGCCCAATCGCCCGCGGGATATAAATGGTGGGACCCCTCAAAAAATGACTTTCCCGTCATCGAAGGCCAGGGCTGGACCCGGGAGATCGCTCACCCATACGACAGGTTACCCGCAAGGGCGCAGCCTTCCGTGAGACAGGTGGTATGGAACCTCTCCCGCCAGGGAGCAGGTCTGGTCATACGCTTCCGGAGCGATGCTACGGATATCCATGTCCGCTACACCGTAAAAGGGCGTATGGAAATGCCCCATATGCCCGCCACCGGGGTCAGCGGCATGGACCTCTATGCCGTGGGCAAAGATGGGAAATGGGAGTGGACAGCGGGAAAATATAGTTTTGGCGACACCATCCGGTACAATTTTTCATCTCTGGGGCGGGAGGATATGCGTGAATACTATCTATACCTGCCCTTATACAATGAGGTCGGTTGGCTGGAGATCGGCACACCCGCCGATGCAAAGATGACTCCCCTGCCTGTAAGGACAAATAGGCCGGTGGTTGTTTATGGCACTTCCATTGCGCAGGGCGCCTGCGCTTCCAGACCGGGCATGGCCTGGACTGCTATCCTGGGACGCAGGCTCGACAGACCCGTGATCAATCTCGGTTTTTCAGGCAACGGTCAGCTGGAAAATGGTATTACTCAGCTGCTGACGGAACTGGACGCCGGGGTATTCGTATTGGACTGCCTGCCAAACATGAGCCGTTTTCCCGCCGATACGGTCATAAGCCGGCTGATGGAGACCGTCCGGACCCTGCAACAGAGCCGCCCGGGCGTTCCCATATTACTGGTGGATGATGCTGATGCCGGAATAAGGTCTTTGGACAGCGCCCGCAACGAAGTATTTGATAAGGTGAACCGGGCGGGAAAAGAGGCGTACAATAAAATGATAGCCGCCGGCATGAAGGATATCTGGCTCCTCCCGGCGGAAGACATCGGCCTCGACATCGAAAGCACCGTGGATGGGGTCCATCCGAATGACGTTGGTATGCAACGCTATGCTGCTGCCTATGAAAAGATCATTCGGAAATTGCTGGCCCGGCGCAGGCGATTGTAGGGCCCGCGTAGTATATTTACATTATCATGATACTAAGAGACCGTCTGGCAGCAATCCTGCCCGGAGAAAGGATAAAGACCCGACTGATCGATCTTGTTACATATGCCTCGGATGCAGGATTCTATTATTTACGCCCACAGGCTGTAGTGCTTCCTGAAAAAGAGGAAGAGATCGTCACCCTTTTCAATTTTTCCCATGAGCAGGGGATACCGATGACCTTTCGCACTGGCGGCACAAGCCTTTCCGGCCAGTCCATCACGGATGGGATCCTGGTAGACCTCAGCCGTTATTGGAATAGTATCCGCGTAGAAGCGGAGGGAGAGATGGTAAGGGTTCAGCCGGGCATCACTGGCTCCATGGTGAACGCCCACCTGAAAAAACACCGGCGGAAGATAGGTCCCGACCCCTCCAGCATCGACTCGGCCATGATAGGAGGCATCCTCTCCAATAATTCCAGCGGTATGTGCTGCGGCGTCCGCCTCAACTCTTATCATACCACGGCCCACATCCGCTTCATCCTTCCCAACGGGCTCTGCTTCTCCACGGAAAATGCAGCGGACTATCAGCGCTTTGAAAAAGAATGCCCCGGTATCTGCCAAACCTTACTGCATTTGCGACAGGAAGTGATGGGAACCCCCGCTCTTTACGATCGTATCCGGGAAAAATACGCTACCAAGAACACCGTTGGTTATTCACTGAATGCACTGGCAGACCATGCCCATCCCCTGGACATGATGGCCCGCCTGCTCATCGGGGCCGAAGGGACGCTGGGCTTCATCGCGGAAGCCGTCATGCACACCATTCCCGATCATCCTTGCAAGTCGACAGCACTGCTCTACTTCCGGGATATTTACGCCGCCTGCAATGCCATCGGCCCTTTGTCGGATTCCGGGGCGCAGGCCGTAGAGCTGATGGACAGGGCGTCACTGCGGTCCATAGAAAATATAAAAGGCGTTCCGGAACGCCTGCGGACATTACCTCCTGACGCAGCCGCGCTGCTGGTGGAATACCACGGCGATACGCCCGCTGCGTTACAACAACAGATTGCCCTCTTTTTACCAGCCATACCATCCCTATCCCTGCTGGATGAAGTGAGGTTCACGGAAGACCCCGCGGAACAGGCCTTCCTATGGAAGCTTCGGAAAGGAATGTTCCCCGCCGTAGGAGCTGTCAGGGCCAGCGGCACAACGGTCATCCTGGAAGACATTGCCTTCCCCGTCCGCCGACTGGGGGACGCCATCTTGCAGCTGCAGGCGCTTTTCGCAAAACATGGATACGACAACGCCATCATTTTCGGTCATGCAAAGGACGGTAACATCCATTTCGTCGTCACCCAGTCCTTCAATGCTCCTGCCGAGATCCGGAGATATGACCAATTCATACAGGACGTGGTGGACCTGGTGGTTAAAAAGTTTGACGGCACGCTAAAGGCGGAGCATGGTACGGGCCGTAATATGGCCCCCTTCGTAGAGACGGAATGGGGCGGAGAAGCTTACCGGATCATGCGGACGCTGAAACAGGCGATCGACCCGGATCACCTGCTCAACCCCGGCGTAATCATCAATGAGGACCCCCAGGCTCATATCCGCCATCTCAAAGCCATGCCGGCCGTAGAGGCGGAAGTGGACAAATGCATCGAATGCGGCTACTGCGAACACGTATGTCCCAGCCGCAATATTACTCTTACCCCCAGGCGAAGGATCGTCCTGCGCCGGCAGCTGGAAATAGCGAGGTCGCAGGGTGATAAGCAAACGTACAAAGAGCTGTCAAAGCAATACGATTATGACGGACTCTCCACCTGCGCCGTGGATGGGATGTGCGCTACTGCCTGTCCCGTGGACATCAACACAGGCGACCTTGTCAAACGCCTGCGCAGGGAAAACCACAACGCTTTCTCCAACCGCATGGCCCTCCTCGTCGCCCGTAACTTTGCGATCACCGCCCGGATGGTCCGTGGCGCGCTAGTCGCCGGTGGAATGGTCAACACCCTGTTCGGCCCTTCGGCCATGACCAGGCTCACGGCAGGGATAAAAAAGCTGATCCCTTCCTTCCCTCTATGGGGCCGTCGTCTGTATGCACAGAAAAAGCGCCTTTTTCCCACCCCTCCTCTCGTAGCTCGCAGCTCACAGCTCGCAGCTTCCTCCATAGTCTATTTCCCCACCTGCATATCCAGGGTGATAGGAGAAGGTAAGAAGAAAAAGACTATCGTAGAGACCTTCTTCAGCCTGTCGCGGAAAGCAGGCATCGACGTCATCATTCCCCCCGGCATCGGCAGCGCCTGCTGCGGACAGATATTCTCCTCCAAAGGGTTCGGGAAAGCCCATGCCTTTACAGGCAACAAAGCCGTCGAAATGTTGTGGCAGGCTACCAACAAAGGCAGCATACCCGTCGTTCTGGATATCAGCTCCTGCACCTATACGCTCCTGCATAGCCGCGCTGTGCTGACAGAAGAGAATAAGACCCGCTTCGACAAATTGAAGATCATCGACAGCATCGACTATCTCCACGACCATATACTCCCTGTCGTAAAGATCAAGACAAAAAAACAGGGTATCGTATTGCATCCCGTATGCTCCCTGGAAAAAATGCAGCTCAAAAAGAAATTCGCTGCCATCGCAGCCAGTTGCGCCGGCGTGGTCGATATACCCATGCATGCCGGCTGCTGTGGCATGGCCGGTGACAGAGGCTTCCTGTTTCCCGAGCTTACCGCTGCGGCAACTGCCCCCGAAGCAACGGAAGTAAAGCAAAAAAGGTATGATGGATATTACTCCTCCGCCAGGACATGCGAAATGGCCTTGTCAGATGCTACAGGCGCATCTTACGAATCCCTCCTTTACCTTCTCGATGAATGCATATAGCTAAAGACCCGATGTCAATGATCACTACCCTTGCTCCATATCAGCGTTGTCTTTTCTTCGGACTGTTACTGTTGGCCTTCACAGGTCACACAAAGGCTCAGCCGTCCATGAATCCCTTTCACATCGCCGGTCATGCCCAGGGCACCACCTATCATATCACCTATTACGCTCCGGATAGTATCGTGACCCAACGACAGACCGACAGCATCCTCAACAGCATTGACAGCTCATTGTCCATCTACAAGCCCTATTCGCTGATAAGCCGGTTCAACAACAGCACCAGGGGACTGCGTATGGACAGGATGTTGCGCACGGTCGTTGAAAGATCCCTGGAAATATACCAGGAGACGTCAGGCATATCCGACATCACGGTCGCACCCCTGGTAGATGCCTGGGGCTTCGGCACAAAACGCATAGAAGATATTCCTTCTTCTGATGCTATCGCACAGCTAATGCCTTGCATCGGCAGCGATAAATTGAGGATCCGCGGAGACAGCCTGATCAAAATAACCCCCTGCGTTCGCATTGACGTCAATGGCATCGCTCAGGGATACAGCGTTGACATCGTGGCGGATTTTCTGGAAAGAATGCACATAGCGGATTATCTCGTCGAGATCGGCGGCGAAATAAGAGTAAAGGGAGGTCATGGGACTTCCGGCCAAAAAATGTCCATCGGCATTGAAAGCCCGTCGGATGACGGCTTTAGCCAGCCCCCGATGAGAAAGGTCATCTTCCTCGATCACGGTGCCGTTACGACCTCGGGTAATTACCGTAAATATTATGAAGCCGGTGGTAAAAAGATCTCGCACCTGATAGATCCCAAGACAGGATACCCCTTCCAGAATGAAATGATCAGCGTCACTGTCCTGGCCAAAGATGCCATTACGGCCGACGGATATGACAATGCGCTGATGGGGATGGGGCTAAAAAAAGCTATGAATTTTGTAGCCGCGAAAAAGGATATGGAAGCCTACTTCATCTATCACAAGCCGGACGGTGCTGTTGCAGATACGGCCAGCGCAGGCTTTGACAAACTTCTTACCCTCGCTTCGACGCCTTAAAACAAAAGTTCAGGGAATTTTGTTACATTTAGCACAGGCACCGCGGCTACCCGCGGAGATCAAAAAATGAAAGTCGAAAAATTCCTCCCTTCTGCCGCCCTGCTGCCGTTTGTCAGGGAATTCCTTATTATCGAAAGTGACCTGGACACCTGCAGTAAAACCATTCCGGATATCTCCATGACAATGGCCTTCCGGTATAAGGGACAGATCATGAGAATGGAAGGAGAGGAAAAGTGGACACTTCCCGATACAGCCATTGCAGGCCTGAGAAAGTCCGTCCGGCAATTCGTCTATACCCGGCACACTGCCAACCTCCTGGTTATTTTTACCCCTGGTGGTATCAACGCCTTCTCCAGGCTTCCGGCCCACGAACTTTTCGAGAAACAGATCTCCACAGATAATCTCTTCCTTACTTCCGACTTGAATGAGGTGCTGGAACGTCTTGCCGAAGCCGCCGGCAACCGGCAAAGGATCGACATTATCCAATCCTTCCTCCTGCGGCGCCTGAAGGCCCATAAACAGGACACGCTCATACACAACGCCCTTTTCTCGATCCGGCAGCACGGTGGGATCATAAAGATAAAAGACCTGGCCGCCTCCCTCTACATCAGCCAGGACGCCTTTGAAAAGAGGTTCAGGGTGGCGGTAGGGTCCACGCCAAAACAATATGCTTCCATCATACGTATGCGGCGCCTTATTACAGCGTACCCTTCATACACATCTCTCACCGATGCCTCCTACGAAGCCGGCTATTTCGACCAATCCCATTTTATAAAAGATTTTCGCCTGTTTACAGGCCAGACCCCCAAAGACTTCTTCAGATCCCCCGTGTTTTGGTAGATCAATGATTTTTTACAATTTCCCGCTTCCCTGCCGGAGTAGTTTTGTATAAAATAAAACAAAATGACACCGATTCACACCCTGCTGTCAGCCATCCTTCTTATGGCAGGCGTCTCACAAGCACAAGGGATTGATAACAACACAAAAAATAAGAAAATGACTACCAACAGAAAGAACGAAGAGATCATCCGGGCGGTATTCGAGCAGGCGCTGAACAAAAAAGACCTGACATTATTAAAAGACCTCATATCCGACGAATACGAAGGACCGCAGGGCACAAGAGGCGCCGAGGGTTTTGAAAAGCCGCTCCTCCCGCTCCTGAAGGCCTTCCCGGACATCCAATGGCACATCGAAGATCTCATTGGCCAGAATGATAAGGTCGTCGTCAGAACGAAATGGCAGGCAACCAACACCGCCCCATTCAACAATCTTCCACCCACCGGTAAAACCACATTAAATGAAGGCATCGCCATCTTTACCCTGAAGGACGGGAAAGTGACAGCGGGGAATGTGGTCACCGACCGGCTGGGCTTCCTCCAGCAATTAGGCGTATTGCCGCAGGATCTGAACCAGCTGTACAACCTTACGTCAAAAGACCAGGTGAACTTCATAGATAAGTTCTTTGTCCCCGGGGCAGCAAAAGCGGAATTCTATGAAAGAATGCGTATCAATCGCACCTTCATCAGGACATTACCCGGATTCATAAAAGATGAAGCCTATGAACACACGGATGAGAATGGAAATCTGATCTGCGTAACAATAGCTCACTGGGCCAATAAGGAAGCCATGGCCAAAGCGAGAGAAGTAGTACAGGCGGAATATAAAAGGGAAGGGTTCGATATGCCTGCCATGTTAAAAAGGCTCAATATCACCATGGATAGGGCTATCTATACGACAGTGACGGATTAAAAAAATCACATATTTCAACGAGTCCCGCCGAACCTCCATGTTCGGGCGGGACTTTTGTTTGTATATTGCAGCCTAACCATTTGCGATTGCCAACTGTAGATGACTATCAATGATAAAGAGTTCCTTACCCGGTTTTCCGCGGGAGATCCGTTAGCGCTGAGGGTTTTGGTGGATGATTACTTCCCCGTTCTCTGCCGCTATGCACAGAAAATGCTTCCGGATGGGTCCCTGGCAAAAGACATCGTACAGGAAACCTTTATCAAACTTTGGAAATATGAGGGTTCCTTTTCTACAGTGGCCGGTCTGAAAGGCTTCTTGTTCACCGCCACCCGCAACGGGTGTCTCAACCTTATCAGGGGAAGAGAAAGGGAAGAGGTCAGACATTCAAAGCTGGCAGCTGACAGCCCCGTAACGACGGATATCCTGAACGAGATACTACAGGCCGAATCCGTTGCGCTGATCTATCAGGCCGTACGCAGACTGCCCGAAAAAATGAGGGAAGTCCTTTTCCTCAGCTTTAGAGAAGGGCTCACTACCGCAGAGATCGCGGCAAAGTTAAACACCACCGAAAAAAACGTTCGCAAGCGAAAATATAAGGCGCTCATAAGCCTTCGTAAACAATTCCGGCATCCCGGGAAACCATTACTTCTCATTTTGAGCCTTCTTCTACGATAATCCCCCAAAAAAAGTGGGGCTGGGAGGGGGTCAAATCCCTCCCCGGCGGTGTCTGATAAAGACACTTATATACCATTAACCTTGGAAAAGTACACTGATACCAACGAGCATGTCCTTTACATCGCCGGCCTGATCCATAAGGCCCGCGAAAAGGAGACCTTATCCCCGGAAGAACAAACGCTTCTGCGGGTCTGGCGCGAAACAAGTCTGGAGAACGAACAGCTTTTTCATCGTCTGCAGGACCGGGAGTACCTGGAGACGGAATTGAGAGCGCTGTTGCAAATAGACTACAGGGACAGCGCCACGGAATTATATGAAAAGCTGGGCATCAGCCAGACCGCCCGGATCAAAAAAATAAAAAGGACCTGGTTGTCCGCCGCCGCACTGCTCCTCGTATGCGCCGGTCTGTATATATGGCTGAGACCAGCATCCGGAAGGAAAACCTCCGGACCACAGCCCTTTGCAGCAAGAACAGACGTTGCTCCCGGAAAGCAGGGCGCTATCCTTACCCTCACCGATGGCAGCACCGTCGTATTGGACAGCCTGGGCAACGGACCCGTCGCTGTCCAGGGCGGCTCTAAAGTTATGCTCAACAGTGGACAGTTAACCTACGGCCCCCAACTCACAGCTCACAGCTCACAGCTCGTCGCTTATAACACCATGACCACCCCGAAGGGACGCCAGTTCCAGCTGATGCTGCCCGATGGGACCAAAGTGTGGCTGAATGCAGCCTCCTCCATACATTTTCCCATTGCCTTCACAGGCAATACCAGGAGCGTGGACATCACAGGTGAGGCCTATTTCGAAGTAGCACAGGACAAGAGAAAGCCATTCCATGTAAAATTCAAAGCCCCTGTGGGTGGAGAGGGGGAGGTGGAAGTATTGGGGACCCATTTCAATATCAATTCCTATTCCGATGAGGCCACCGCAAACACCACCTTGCTGGAAGGCTCGGTACGCATTATCCATGGTAGCGCCAGATCCATGCTGCAGCCCGGCCAGCAGGCCCAGCTCAGCACCACGCAAACCATCCGCATCATAAACAATGCCGATATAGAAAAGATAATGGCCTGGAAGAATGGCGTATTCGACTTTCAGGATGCAACGCTGGAAGAGGTCATGCGGCAATTGCAGCGCTGGTATGATATAGAAGTGGTGTATGAAAAAGATGTTCCCAGGCTGGAATTCATCGGCAGGATGGGGAGGGATCTCCCCCTTTCCAAAGTGCTGAATGGCCTGGAAGTATCAAAGGTGCATTTCCGTCTGGAAGGCAGAAGGCTGATAGTTTTACCTTGATCTGACCAAAAAAAAGCCGCCTCGGATGGCCGTCCGGGCGGACAAGGTCAGGTCATTTAAATATAGGAACATCCGATTTAATTAACCTAAACCAATGCAAAAGTATGGAATTACCTGCTTTTTGTAGCCGTAGCGTCGTGGCCCGGAAAAAACCCCCACAGCAGTTGCGGCTATTAACCAAAACGCTGTTAGTCATGAAACTAACTTTTATTTTTTTGTTTGTCGCAGGCCTGCTGAGGTCACAGGCCGAAGGGTACGCTCAGACCGTCACTTTTTCGGGAAAGAATGTAGGTATCGAAAAAGTATTCAGAGCCATAGAAGATCAGACGGGATATGCCGTCTTTGCCAACAAAGATCTCCTGAAAAATGTACGGCGGGTATCCGTCTCTGCGCGTGATATGCCGCTGACGGACTTTCTCGAGCTCACATTAAAAGATCAACCCATCGGCTACCAGATCGAGAACAGGACGATCTTTATAAAAGAGAAGGCCGCGGCTCCCCCTGCCCAGGCGCCCGGGCAGACCACTACGCTCCCGCCGCCCATACAGATAACAGGCTCCGTTAGCAACTCCGAAGGAGGGCCCCTGGCAGGCGCCACCATAATAATAAAAAAAGGCCGTAGCTCAGCTGTCACCGATGCTGAAGGCAGATTTACCATCAACGCCCTCCCTGATCAGGTGCTGGTCATTTCCTTCATCGGCTACCAGACTGTGGAAGAGCCTGTCAAAGGACGTACCTCCATCCATATCGTCCTGCAAAAGACGTTGAGTGAGCTCAACCAGGTGGTGATCACTGCCCTCGGGATCAAAAAAGCCAGCAAGGCATTGACCTATAATGTACAGGAGGTCGGCGGCGACGAGGTAAATAAAGTAAAGGATGCCAACTTTGTCAACAGTCTTTCGGGAAAAGTAGCCGGTATCACTATCAACAGCGCCTCTTCCGGTATCGGCGGGTCTGTAAGGGTCGTCATGCGGGGCGCGAAATCACTCTTCGGCAACAACAATGCCCTCTATGTCGTAGACGGTATCCAGCTGCCGGATCTTACTTCCACCCAACCAAATGACGTGTTCCAGGGGGCGGGTGCAACGGGCGACGGGATATCCTTTATCAATCCCGATGATATTGCAAGCATATCGGTCCTGACAGGACCGGCAGCTGCGGCCCTGTATGGAAGCCAGGCTGCCAACGGAGTGGTGCTCATCACCACCCGGAAAGGCACGCCCGGTAAGGTTCGCCTCAACCTTTCCAACAGCAATAGCTTTTACAGCCCCTTCGTAATGCCCGAATTTCAAAATGAATATGGCAGCACCCCCCAATCCTACTTCAGCTGGGGGAACAAGCTGAACGAACCATCGAATTACAAGCCCTCTGATTTTTTCCAGACAGGTGTCAACATTACCAATGCGTTCAATTTTTCCACGGGCAGCGAGAATAACCAGACCTATCTGTCCGGCGCCAATGTCTCGGCCCAGGGTATCATTCCCAATAACAAGCTGAACAGGTACAACTTTTCTATCCGCAATACATCCACCTTCCTCGACGACAGGTTTAATCTCGACCTGGGTCTGATGTATATAAAGGATGATGAACAGAACATGCTGCTGCAGGGACAGTATTTCAACCCCCTGATCCCCGTTTACCTGTTCCCGAGAGGCGACGATATCTCAAAATACCAGGTTTTCGAACGTTATGATGGCGCCCGGAACTTTAAAACACAGTTCTGGCCGTTCGGTGATCTCGGATTCCAGATGCAAAATCCTTATTGGATCATAAACCGGGATTTCTTCAATAACAATAAAGAGCGCTATATGGCCAGCGCGAGCTTAAAATATAAGCTCACGGACTGGATGGACATCGCGGGCAGGGTCAAGCTGGATAACAATGGCACCGTGGGAGAAAAGAAATATATGGCTTCTACCTCAGGGCTGTTCGCATCCCCCGCAGGCGCGTACTTTAACCAGAATGCCCGTACAAAGCAAACATACGGCGACGTTCTGCTGAATATCAACAGGTCTTTTGGCCTTTATTCCATTACTGCAAACGTAGGTGCAAGCATCCTGGACACCAGGTACTCGCTGACGGGATTCGGAGGCAATCTCCTGAGCGTGCCGAACCTGTTCAGTTATACCAATGTCAACATGGCACAGGCCACTCCCACGCAGGATGGCTATCATGACCAGACCCAATCGATCTTTGCCAGCGTCCAGGCAAATTATCGCAATATGGTCTTCCTTGATGCCACCAGCCGCAACGACTGGTCTTCGGCACTGGCCAATACGACGAGCAAGTCTATCTTCTATCCGTCCATCGGTCTGTCTGCAGTGCTTACGGATATCCTGCACCTGCGGTCGGATATCCTTTCTTTTGCAAAAGTCAGGGGCTCCTATGCTGAAGTGGGCAATGCACCGCAGCGGTATGTCTCCATTACTACCTATCCGATCATCGGTGGTTTCCCTGTTACCAGCAGCTATCTGCCCGCCACCGGTCTGCAGCCCGAACGTACCAGGTCCTACGAGGCCGGCGTCAACCTGAAGTTCTGGCACAATCGTATCAACCTGGATGTCACGGCTTATACCTCCTCTACAAATAACCAGCTGTTCAATCCTGTCCTGGCGCCCAGTACAGGTTATTCCAGCTTTTATATCAACGCAGGACAGGTACGCAACAGGGGTGTGGAGGCTTCACTGGGATATAATGGAAAGGTAGGCCCTCTCGGCTGGAACAGTACGGCTACTTTTACCCTCAACAGGAATAAGATCATCCGGCTGCTGTCCGACTACACGGATAAGACCACGGGCCAGCTGGTGTCTGTTGACAGTCTTAGCGTAGGCGGTACAGGCAGCTATATGATGGCATTGACAAAAGGCGGCTCCATCGGCGACATCTATGTTACGACCCTCGCCACGGACGAACATGGATACATTAATGTAGGACAGGTTACACAGACAGTCACAGCCGATCCCAACACATATATCAAGGCCGGCAATTACGCGCCCAGGTACAACATCGGGTTCAGGAACAGCTTTAGCTATAGGAACTTCAACCTTTCCTTCCTGGTGAATGCCCGCGTAGGCGGTGTATGCGTCTCCGTTACCCAGGCGATCATGGACAGGTTTGGCGTGTCAGCCGCCTCTGCAAGGGCACGCGATGCCGGCGGCGTATTTGTCAATGGGTACAAGATACCCGCGGAGCCGTTCTATACGGTGGCTGGCGGCGGCGTGGCAGGTGTGGGATCATTGTATACCTACAGCGCGACAAATGTGCGCCTGGGAGAAGCCGCTCTCAGCTATACGCTTCCCGCAAACATCTTCCATGACAGGATACAAGGGATAACGCTGTCTGTCACGGGCCGCAATCTCTTTATGTTTTACAACAAGGCGCCCTTTGATCCGGAATCGACTGCCAATACCGGTACTTACTACCAGGGTATCGATTATTTTATACAGCCAAGCCTCAGGAACGTAGGTTTCGGGGTAAAGGTCCAGTTCTGATAACTATAAATAAAACTTATGTACAACATAAAAAGATACATGGTCGCGGGGGGCTTTCTGATACTGTGCTGTACTGCCTGTACAAAGAAGTTCCGCGAATACAATACCAATCCGAACAATGCCACGGATGAGATGATGCAATACGACAACCTCGCCACCGGCGTGTTCTTCTCCCAGATGGAGCAGAATATCTTTCCTACCGCACAACCACCCGCTTTCGGGGACGAGATGTACCAGGAGGTTCAAAACCTGGCAGGGGACGTATATTCCGGCTATATGGGCGCCAGCAACAACTGGTTTGGTGGCTCCAACAATACCACCTATAACATGACACCCAGCTGGTACGGTCAGGCATTTGGCAGGGCCTTCCTGGGCGTAATGCCCGCCTGGCTTGCTATAAAAAATAAAACGAACGGTGATCCCAATTTGCAGCATGTCTATGCGCTGGCGCAGATAATAAAAGTGGAATCCATCCACAGGACGACGGATATGTATGGACCTCTCCCATATTTTAAATTCGGCAGCGGCAGCCTGTCAACCACTTATGACAGCCAGCAGGACATCTATTATTCGTTCTTTACTGATCTCGATTCGGCCATCGCCACACTCAGCGATTATGTGAGCAAATACCCCGGCGCCAAACCCCTGGCAAGCTATGACCTCATCTATGGAGGGGATTATATAAAGTGGATCAAATTCGCCAATTCGCTCAAGCTCAGGCTGGCCATGCGCATCGCCGACGTAGACCAGGTAAAAGCGCAGCAATACGCTGAAGAGGCCGTCAAAAACCAATACGGCGTATTTACCACCAACGATGACAACGCTTTCCTGGTAAGCAACAATGGTGTGGTCATCCACAATCCGCTGCAGATCATTTGTTTTAATTTCAATGATATCCGGATGGGCGCCAATATGGAAAGCTTTCTGACGGGATACGACGACCCCCGCCTCCCTATTTTATTCAACAAGTCCCCGGACGGGTCCTATCATGGCATACGAAACGGCATCAATATCCCCAATGTTGCTGCCTATACAACACCTTTCTCAACCCTCAACGTCCAGCCGTCTACATCCATTCCCT
>DASZVM010000873.1:0-3063 GCA_035547295.1 Puia sp.
GTGAGGGATAATATTGAAGAAATGGAGCCTGTCATCCGCAATTCCCATCTGTTCACCTTTGATATCTCAGCTATCGCCAATGCGTTTGCCCCTGCCAACCGGGTGTCGCCCAATGGTTTTAACGGAGAGGAGGCTTGTATCCTCATGCGTTACGCGGGACTGAGCCATAATGTCAATACGGTGGGGATCTATGGTTATATGCCGGAAAGGGACAGGGAAGGATTGACGGCCCGTCAGATCAGCCACATGATCTGGTATCTCATCGACGGCAAGAGCCGGGGACGAAGAGAGGCGGCCCTTACGGACAGGGACCTTTTTATAGAATACCGGACGGCTTTTGCGGAAGTGGAAACGACCTTTTTGCAAAGCAGGAAGACGCACCGCTGGTGGATGCAGCTGCCCGACAACAAATACATTGCCTGTTCTTACCAGGATTATCTGCTCGCCAGCAGCAATGAGATCCCCGAAAGATGGTTGAGGGCGCAAGAGAGAAGCTGAACATGAAGCAGGAGATACCCGCGTATATACTGGACGAACGTTACCGGCACATCCACAGGACGAAGGACCCCCTGCCGGCCTTTGGCTATAACACGCTGGACCCTTCCCTGCGGATAAAGGACCTTGAATTGTATTCCAGCGAAGGGCTCGTTAGCAGCATGTGCTGTTCAATCTCCCATTTCTCGAACCGCTGGCGCCTGCGGTTCAGCGAACCTTCTTCATTTCACCGTTTTTTCAGAAAGGCGACGGACCGGACGCCGGCGGAGTACCGCTCCGGCGACAGAACAATGCATAAATAAGTCAATAACCTGCATGATATGGGCAGGGGATAGTCCTGTCCGTGATAGGAATTTTGTAAAAAAATACAAGAGGACTACATTGAACAACAGCAGGATCGTGATCGCCGGCGGCCGCGCGGGTTCTTCAAATGCCGTTTCACCCGGTGTGATCGACACGCCCTGGTGGGATTTTCTTCCGGCGCCGGCCAGACAGCAGGTGTTCGACGACCTTAGCGCCAGGGTAAATACGGGCAGAGTGGGACGGCCGGAGGAGGTGGCCGGGGGCGATCCGGTGTATCATGGCCAATGGTTATATCAATGGGATCACCCTCCGTTGTCACGGCGGTCTGAGTTGAGATTTAATGAGGCCGTTATGAGCGATTTTAGGTAGGTTTGAGGCATGAAGCATTTTCTTTGGGTCCTTCTGGCTGCCCTCGCAGCGCAAGGATGCTCACCTGCCCGCTCAATCGGCTCCTCAGCCGGGAAAACCTTCTCTCATCCCGGATTGGTGTCCGCCCAGCTGGGCATCTGTCTGTACGACCCGGCCAAGGCCGCTTATCTTTATGAACAGCAGAGTGATAAATATTTTATACCGGCCAGCAATACCAAGCTCTTCTCTCTTTACGCGGGTCTGAAATATCTTGGCGACTCGCTGGTAGGTTTACGTTACAGCGAAACCGACACGGCGCTGTTGCTGATACCCTCCGGGGACCCCACTTTCCTGCACCCTGCCTATGCAAGTCAGCCTGTGATAGATCTTCTGAAGCGGACGCGCAAGTCTTTATGGCTTACGGACGCCAACTGGCAGGAGAAACCCCTGGGACGGGGATGGGCCTGGGATGATTACAATGATGATTATATGCCTGAGAGAAGCGCTTTACCTGTCTATGGCAACGTGATCCGCTGGGTGCGTGACTCAACCTCTGCCTCGTTCTATTCCATACCGGATATCAACTGGGAAGTGAGATTTTCCCCGGACACGCTCAGCAGGTCTTTTTATGTGGAACGGGACTTTCACCGGAATGCCTTCGAGATAACGGAAGGGAAAGAATCCAATAAAGTGCAGGATGTCCCTTTTATCACCGATGGGATCGCTTCGGCCGCGATCCTGTTGAAGGACACGGTGGGCCGGACTGTGTTTACCATGCATGGGCTCTCTGCGCCCGACCACCGGCCGGGAGCGATGCGTGTCATCCATAGCCGCCCTGTCGACAGCCTTTTCCGGCCCATGATGTATCACAGCGATAACTTTTTTGCGGAACAGACGCTGCTGATGGTGAGCAATGAAAGGTTAGGACGGATGAATGATGCTCATATCATCGATACATTGCTGAGAACCGACCTGAAAGACCTTCCACAACGTCCTTACTGGGTGGATGGCAGCGGACTGAGCCGTAACGATCTTTTCACGCCCCGGGATTTTGTATGGCTCCTGAATAAGATGAAGGATGAATTTGGCCTGCCCAGGCTGAAAGGGATCCTTCCCACCGGCGGAACGGGTACGCTGTCCCATTATTATAAAAAAGACAGCGGGTACATTTATGCCAAGACGGGAAGCCTCTCCGGCGTCGTGGCGCTCAGCGGTTACCTGATGACAAAAAAAGACCGTCTGCTGATATTTTCCATTCTTGTCAATAACAACAGCGACCCTGCCGTGCGAAGGAAGATAGAACAGTTCCTGGAAGGGATAAGAGAGAGATATTAGATCATTTGCCAAACAGCTTTTCTACATATTCCTTCCGGAACTCGATGTAGGTAGGCTCGCCTCCGGGCGTGATATTGGGCTGCCGGGTGGCGAACAGCCCTTCCACCAGCGTCCTCATTTCGGACTCCTCCAACGGATGACCGGCCCTGACGGCCTGCTGTTTAGCCATGCTGCGTATCAGCTTTTCCCGCCGGGAGAATTTCATATCGCTGGTGAAATGTTTGAACTGTTCCAGCAGGTTTTCCAGGATCGCTTTTTCATTACCCTGGCCTGTATCGGCGGGAGTTCCCTGGACGATCAGGCTGTCTTTTCCAAATGGTTCTATCTGATAGCCCAATAGCTGCAGATCGGGCGCCAGCTCCTGCAGGAGGATGGCATCTGGCGGGGATAGCTGCAGCGTCACGGGGAAGAGGCTTTTCTGACTGGCAATGCCCTTGCCGGCGGCTGCTGTGGCAAAACGGTCGTACAGCACCCGCTCGTGAGCGGACTGCTGATGTACCAGGACGAACCCTCTGTTGGTAGAGGCAACGATATAGGTGTTGAGCAGCTGTTGCAGCGGCGCTCCTTCGATGGGCTCGATCT